>NZ_CP144906.1:1239375-1548750 GCF_036699995.1 Clostridium beijerinckii
TGTAGCTATTAAATATGGATTAAGAGGACCATGTACATCAGCAGTAACTGCTTGTGCAACAGGAACAAACAATATTGGTGATGCATTTAGAACAATAAAACATGGTTATGCAGATGTAATGCTTGCAGGTGGAGCAGAAGCACCTATAACTAGACTTGGAGTTACTGGATTCCATAGTATGAAGGCATTAAATTCAGGAAATAACCCAGAAAGAGCTTCTATTCCTTTCGATAAGGAAAGAGGTGGATTTGTAATGGGAGAAGGTGCAGGAGTTGTAATTCTTGAATCTTTAGAGCATGCTGAAGCTAGAGGTGCAAACATCATAGCTGAAGTTGTAGGATATGGATCAACTTGTGATGCATATCATATTACATCTCCAGATCCAGAAGGAGCAGGAGCTTCAAGAGCTATGGCTGATGCGTTGCAAGAGGCAGGAATTAAACCAGAACAAGTTTCTTATATAAATGCTCATGGAACTTCAACAGAATTAAATGATAAATTTGAAACAGCAGCTATTAAAAAGGCGTTTGGAGAAGATGCATACAAAGTTCCGATATCTTCAACAAAATCTATGACAGGTCATCTTTTAGGAGCAGCAGGAGCAATAGAAGCAATAATATGTGCAAAGGCTCTTGAAGAAGGATTTATCCCGCCAACAATCGGATATAAAACAAAAGATGAAGAATTAGATTTAGATTATGTGCCTAACGTTGGAAGAAAGCAAGATTTAGAATATGCGCTTACTAACTCTTTAGGCTTTGGTGGACATAATGCCACTTTACTTTTGAAAAAGTGGAAATAATAAAGATATATTTGGTAAAATAAAAAGTGTTACATATATTTTATGCCAGAAAAGTTAAATGCAGTTAATAAGAAATATTAACTTTTGAATGTGACTTAGTACGGCATAAAATATATAAATAATATTTTTGAATAAGATATATATATACATTGCAAAAAATAATTCCTAAGAATAATTCTAAAAATATTATAAGAATTTCATACGTAATTGTGAATTAAAAATTGAGCAGTGTGAATTGTGCACTGTGAAATGATAATTGAGCATTGTGCATTAAGCTGTGAATTGTGCATCGTGCATTGTGAATTAAATTATGAATTGTGCATTGCAACATATATATAAGAGGAGGATATTTTTATGGACTTTGAAAAAATTAAAGAGCTTGTTAAATTGGTTGATTCTTCAAGTTTAGCCTTTTTTGAGCTTCAAAGTGGAAATGATCATATAAAGATGGATAAATCATTAACTAGAGGATTAGCTGATAATGGTGCAGGAAATTATACACCAGCTGTAAACAATCAGGTTAACACTGCTGCTAGTTCACTTAGTTCAGTAGAAAGATCAGAAAATCATATAGTGGAGAAAGAAGAAGTAAAGGCTGCTGAAAAAGAAGTAGTTATAGACGATAAGGATGTAAGTATTATAACTTCTCCTATGGTTGGAACATTTTACTCTTCAGCATCACCAGAAAGCTCACCTTTCGTAGAAGTTGGCGGCACAGTTTCTAAGGGAAAGGTTATTTGCATTATAGAAGCTATGAAACTTATGAATGAAATTGAAAGCGAATATAATGGAGTAATAGTAGAACGCTTAGTTAAAGATGGAGATATGGTAGAATATGGCCAGCCACTGTTTAAGGTTAAGGGGGAATAATTAATGCTTAACATAAATGAAATAAAAAAAATTATACCACATAGATACCCAATGCTTTTAATAGATAGAGTAACCGAAATGGAAATAGAAGAAAAGCAATTTGTAAGAGGGTATAAGAATGTGTCTGCAAATGAAGCATTCTTTCAAGGGCATTATCCTGAAGAGCCAATTATGCCAGGAGTACTTCAAATTGAAGCTTTAGCTCAAACAGGGGCAGTAGCTATTCTTTCAATGGAAAAATTTAAAGGAAAAACTCCGTTATTTGCAGGTATTAATAAAGCAAGATTTAAAGGCAAAGTTGTACCTGGCGATAAATTAGATTTATATTGTGAAATAATAAAAATTAAAGGACCTGTAGGTATTGGAAATGGAATAGCATCAGTTGATGGAAAGACGGTTTGTGAAGCGGAAATAATTTTTGCAATACAATAGGATAGGTGATAAAGATGTTAAAGAAAGTGCTAATTGCCAACAGAGGAGAAATTGCAGTTAGAATAATTAGAGCTTGTAGAGAAATGGGAATAAGTACAGTAGCTGTTTATTCAGAAATAGATAAAGAAGCACTTCATACTCAACTTGCAGATGAAGCTGTATGTATTGGTTCTGCAATGCCTAAAGATAGTTATTTAAACATAACAAACATTCTAAGTGCATGTGTTTTAACTGGAGCTGACGCTATACATCCAGGGTTCGGATTTTTATCAGAAAATCCTAAATTCGCAAAGATGTGTAGACAATGCAATATTAAATTTATAGGTCCTGATTATGAGACAATTGAGCTTATGGGAAATAAGGCCAAGGCAAGAGAAATCATGAAAGCTTCTGGTGTTCCTGTGGTACCTGGATATGAAGGCGAAATAAGAGACGAAGCTCATGCTTTAGAAATTGCAAAAGGTATTGGATATCCAATAATGATAAAAGCATCAGCAGGTGGCGGTGGTAAAGGAATAAGAGTTGCACATAATGATGAAGAATTCTTAATGGGCTTTAAAACTGCTAAAACAGAAGCAAAAGCTTGTTTTGGAGATGATTCGTTATATATAGAAAAATTTGTTCAAAAACCAAAGCATATTGAGTTTCAAATATTAGCTGATGAACATGGAAATGTAATACATTTATGCGAAAGAGAGTGCTCAATGCAAAGAAAGAACCAAAAGGTTTTAGAAGAAGCACCATCAAATGTATTAACAGAAGAATTAAGAGCTAAAATGGGTGAAATTGCAAAGAAAGCAGCTTTAGCTGTAGATTATAAGAATGCAGGAACTATAGAATTCTTGTTTGATAGAGATAATAATTTCTACTTCATGGAAATGAATACGAGAATACAAGTAGAGCATCCAATTACTGAAATGATTACAGGTATAGACTTAGTAAAAGAACAATTGAAGATAGCTTCAGGAGAAAAATTAGCTTATACTCAAGATGATATAAAGATTAAAGGTCATGCAATAGAATGTAGAGTTAATGCAGAAGATCCAGAACATGATTTCAGACCATGTCCAGGAACAATCGAAGAGCTTTGTGTCCCAGGGGGTATGGGAGTAAGAGTAGATTCAGCTATATTCTGTGGGTATAAAATTCCTCATTGCTATGATTCTATGATAGCTAAATTAATTACTTTTGGTAATAATAGAAATGAAGCTATTGTAAAAATGGATAGAGCATTAGCAGAATTTGCAGTAGGTGGGGTAAAGACTAATATTGATTTTGAATTATCAATACTTCATACTAAAGAATTCTTAGAAGGAGATTATGATACTTCATTTTTAGCAGAAAAGATGGTGAAGAAGAATGCTTAAGGATTTATTTGTAAAAAGACAATATGCAACTGTTAAATCCTCAACGTTAAAAAAGAGTGTTTCTGAAGAAAAGCCTAATATACCATCAGGTATGTGGGAGAAATGTGATAAGTGTAATTCAATGATATATGCAGAAGACTTAGAAAATTCTAAGTTCGTCTGTGCAACTTGTGGTCATCATTTTAGACTTAATGCAAAAGAAAGAATAAAAGTATTTTTTGATAAAGATACTTTTAAGGAATTCTGGAAAGACTTAAAAACTACTAATCCATTAGATTTTAAAGGCTATGAAGAAAAGTTAAAGAGCGGAAAGACTGATAGTACAGAAGCTGTTGTTACTGGAGTTGGAAAGCTAAATGGTATAGAAGTAGCATGTGCTATTATGGATAGCTTCTTTATGATGGGAAGTATGGGAACTGTAGTAGGGGAAAAGATTACAAGACTTATAGAGCATGCTACAGAAAACAAGCTTCCATTAATAATCTTCACAGCATCTGGCGGTGCTAGAATGCAGGAAGGTATTTTTTCACTTATGCAAATGGCGAAGATAAGTGCAGCTCTAGCAAAGCATAGTGAAGCTGGTCTTTTATATATTTCTATATTAACAGATCCAACAACTGGAGGAGTAACTGCAAGTTTTGCAATGGAAGGTGATATCATTTTAAGTGAACCTGATGCATTAATAGGCTTTGCAGGAAGAAGAGTAATTGAAAATACAATTAAAGAAAGTCTTCCAGATAATTTTCAAAAAGCAGAATTTTTACTTGAAAAAGGTTTTGTTGATGCCATTGTTGAAAGAAAGAATATGAGAGCATGTATATATAAAATTCTTATTTTGCATGGAGTGAGGAATTAATTATGGATAAAGATTTTATGAAAATTAATGTAACACCATGGGAAAGTGTTGAAATAGCAAGGCACAAAGACAGACCAACAGGAAAATACTATATAGAAAATATATTTAAAGATTTTATAGAATTTCACGGTGATAGAAACTTTGGTGATGATAAAGCAGTAATTGGTGGAATCGCATCAATAAATGATATAAGCGTAACTGTTATTGCAATCACAAAAGGATCAAATACAGCCGAGAACATAGAAAGAAATTTTGGAATGCCAAATCCAGAAGGATATAGAAAAGCATTGAGACTTATGAAACAGGCTGAAAAATTTAAAAGACCTGTAATATGTTTTGTAGACACACCAGGAGCATTTCCGGGTAGTGGTGCAGAAGAAAGAGGTCAAGGCCAAGCAATTGCTAATAATCTTTTTGAATTAAGCAGATTAAAAACACCAATAATTTCTGTTGTCACAGGTGAAGGTGGAAGCGGAGGAGCTTTAGCATTAACTGTCGCAGATAAAATATTTATGTTAGAACATTCTATATATGCTGTTCTTACACCAGAAGGTTTTGCGTCTATTCTTTGGAAAGATGCAAGTAGAGCTAAAGAAGCAGCAGCAGTTATGAAAATAACTTCTAAGAACCTTAAGGATTTTAATATAATCGATGGTATTATAAAAGAACCTAGGGGTGGAGCACATAAAAACCCTGTTAAAACAGCAGAGGTTCTTAAGAAAACAATTGTAGATAGCTTGTTAGAATTAAAAGAAAAAGATTTAAATGAACTAATAGATAATAGATATAATAAATTCAGAGCTATGGGAAACTTTTATTAATTTTATAGTATAAATCTATAGATATCGAACTTTAAAGCTAGACTTATGTGATAACTTACCGAAATCATAAATATTTTGATTCCGAAAAGCTATGAAAATATCGCTGAAGGTTCTAAGCGGCAGGTTGTATCCACTTTAGCATGCTCCAACTTTTAGTTTGACAGGCTAAAATGGAACAACCTACAGCTAAGAACCTTTAACAGCTCATTTTCAAATGTTTTCTCCACAAATATATTTATGATTTCTAGTGAAGATATTAGCTTAAAGTTTTAGCAACTTTGTAAATATGTTCATCTAATAAGTCTAATTCTTAAATTGTTTATCTATAGCTTATAATTGATTTATATATGGCAAGATTTAATATAGGGGCTAGAGAGTAGAGAATACTCTTTAGTCTTATTTTTGTTTTATTAAAATAACTTATAGGATATAATATAATAAATCAGTTAAAGATCGGTGGTGTATGTAGAGTATGAAGAAAAGGTTTAATAGCACAGGGGTCTGTGTTTCGAGAAAATACTATATGGTTGACATAAGTAATAAAATTGAAGAAATAAAAAAACTTATAGATAATGAATTCTATTTTACTATAAATAGGCCTAGACAGTATGGAAAAACAACTACTTTGAATGAGATAAATAATAAATTAAAGGATGTATATTTAGTTATAAATATAAGCTTTGAAGGAATTGGAGATATTGTATTTGAAGATGAAAAAAGCTTTTGTAATAAATTCTTGAAACTAATAATTAAAGATCTAGCATTTTCAGATAAAGAAGAAAGCAGGAAGCTAGAAAATTTAAGCAGAGAAATTAGCGATATTGAAGAGTTATCAGAAATAATAACACAGTTTGTTGAGAATGCCAAAAAGGATGTTGTTTTGATAATAGATGAAGTAGATAAAAGCTCAAATAACCAGTTGTTTTTAAGCTTTCTTGGAATGCTTAGAAATAAGTATTTAGCTAGGGAAGTTGGAAAGGACTTCACTTTTAAAAGTGTTATTCTAGCTGGAGTGTATGATGTGAAAAGTTTAAAACTAAAGATTAGAAATGAGAATGAGGAAAAATACAATTCTCCATGGAATATTGCAGTGGATTTTAATATTGATATGAGTTTCTCGCCCAAGGAAATAGCTACTATGCTAAATGAATATGCTATAGAAAATTCTTTATCTATAGATATAGATAAACTTAGTGAAGAGATTCACTTTTTTACAGATGGATATCCATTTTTAGTTAGCAGGCTATGTCAAATTGTAGATGAAAAAATTTATAAATTGGATAAAAAGCCTTGGGTGAGTGAAGATATACAGAAGGCGGTTAAAATTATTTTAGAAGAAAAAAATACTTTATTTGATAGTTTAATTAAGAACTTAGAAAACAATAAAGAACTTTATGATTACATTGAAGACATAATAGTGAGGGGAAATGATAAGAGCTTTAATAATGATAATCCTCTTGTTGATTTAGGGGTGCTTTATGGATATTTCAAAAATACAGATGGCAAAGTTCAAATATCTAATAAAATATTTAGGGAAAGAATTTATAATTATATGATATCAAAGTTTGAAAATAATTATAGTAATATGGAGAAATATAACTTCAAGGAAGCCTTTGTTAAAGAAAATGGAGAATTGAACATAGAAAAAATTCTAAAAAGGTTTCAGCAGTTTATGAAGGAACAGTATTCTTCTAAGGATAAAGAATTTGCAGAACATCATGGAAGATTATTATTTTTAGCATTCATAAAACCAATAATAAATGGAACAGGATTTGATTTTAAGGAAGTTCAAGTTTCAGAAGAAAAAAGGTTAGATGTAGTTATAACATACAATAATTTTAAATATATAATTGAGATGAAAATCTGGAGAGGTTTAAAATACCACGAAAAGGGAATCGAGCAGCTTTGTGATTATTTGAATATACATGATTTAAATGTGGGATATTTATTAGTTTTTGACTTTAATAAAAACAAAGAGTTTAAAGAAGAAAGATCTAATATTAATGGAAAAGATATTTTTCAGGTATATGTTTAAGTTAATCAGATCAATATCATAGGTTTCAATTGATTGGAGAGTGCAAAAAATGGAAAGTAATAGTACGAGAGTTGCAAAGATAGCTGCTAAAATGGCTATATGTGATAGACATGAAGAAGAGCATTTAAAGAAAGTATATGCAGAGAAAGGAATTAAAGTTACCGCAGTAAATGTGGGTGGAAATATAAACTCATCAATATCTAAAATACTCGAAAGTGCATTAGTTGCTGCAAAAAGAAACGAGTTAATAAGGGAAGAGCATTTGCATGAAGGTGCTGTTATAGGTGCAACTAGAGATGCGGTTATTCAAGTTGCAAATAGAGCAAATGGCCAAAACGTAGGTGGAAAAATCGGAATAGCTAGAGGTGGAGAACATATTTCAGTATGCATATTCTTAAGTATTGGACTTCTACACTTAGATGAAGTAGTTATAGGAATAGGGCATAGGGCATTGCCTTTATAGCAGGTGACAATTAATAGTATTAAATATTATTTATGGGATGGTGATAAAATTATGTTAAAAAAATTTAATGTCACTGGAACTTGTATTCCTAATAAACATTACATTGTGGATATTTCGAAAAAAATAGATAAAATAATGAAGCTTATTGATGGTGAAGAGTATTTTGTAATAAATAGACCAAGACAGTATGGGAAAACTACAACTTTATTTTTACTAGATAATAAGTTAAAGGAATCAGAAGATTATTTTCCTATAAAGATAAGCTTTGAAGGTATAGGCGATTTGATTTTTGAGGATGAAAATAGGTTTAGTAAAGGTTTTATGAAAATATTAGAACGTACAATTGAATTTGAAAATGTTGAATTATCAAAATTTATTTCTTTTAATAAAGAAAGCGTAGAAACCTTAGATGATTTATCTTATTTTATAACTAAACTTGTTAGAGAAATAAACAAAAAAGTAGTATTAATGATAGACGAAGTTGACAAAAGCAGTAATAATCAATTGTTTTTGAGTTTTTTAGGAATGCTTAGAAACAAATATCTTCTTAGAAGTGAAGGAAGAGACTATACTTTTCATAGTATAATTTTGGCTGGTGTTCATGATGTTAAAACTCTAAAAGTTAAAATAAGAAGTGATGAAGAACATAAATATAACAGCCCTTGGAATATAGCTTCAGATTTTGAAGTTGATATGAGCTTTTCAAAAGAAGAAATAATGACTATGCTTGAGGATTATGTAGAAGATAAAAAAGTTATATTAGATAAAGAATACTTTTCAGAAAAGCTTTATTTTTATACAGAAGGATATCCATTTTTAGTAAGCAAGTTATGCAAGATAATAGATGAGAAGATAATGAGTGATAATGAATTTGTTTGGGAAAAGGAATATATGGATTTAGCTGTAAAAGAAATATTAAAAGATAGTAATACTAATTTTGAGAGTCTTATTAAAAATATAGAAAACAATGAGGAACTATATGATTTTGTTAAAAGAATAGTATTAGATAATGAAAATATAAATTATATAAAAACAGATAATATAGTAAGTTTAGGAAGTATATACGGTATTTTAAAAGAAAAAGATGGAGTTTGTAAAATAAATAATAAGCTTTATGAGCAATTGATTTATAATCATATGATGATGAAAGTAATAAGGCAGGATAAGAAACAGGAAAGCTAGATGAGGAGCTTGTAAATTTCAGTGAAAAACAAAAAAGAATAATACAAGTATACTGCTGATTTACGTATATGAAAGAAAAGGGGCTGTCATTAACGGATTCTAATCCGTTAATGCGACAGCTCCTTTTTTGATAATCCTATATATGAAGAAAATAGTAATTCTCAACCTGACAACTTCATCATTCATTAATTGTGAACTGTGCATTGTGAATTGATGTATAATTTTTATACTAAAAAACTAAAAAAGCTTGCAAAGTAATGGTGGCAACTTTACAAGTATTTCAAAATATGATATCATAACTTAAAAGATTTATAAATTATTATCAATTTATTTGAATATTTATCATAAATATAGATATATAATTATGATTGTATTTATTGAGAAGGTAGTTGGCATTTTGGAGTATAGTAGGAAATTGATAATAAGAATATAGTAGGAGGATAGAAATATGGTAGGAAAAAAGAAAGCAGCCATGCTGCTATGTACAGTTTTAGTTGGAGGAATTCTTGCAGGATGCGGAAAGAGTGCAACGGATTCTAATAATGGAGGTGCTGCATCATCGGCAGTAAAAAATATTGGAGTAATTCAGTTAGTTCAACATGATGCGTTAGATGCGTCTAACAAGGGATTTGTTGATGGACTAAAAGAAAAGGGATATGAAGAAGGTAAAAATATTAAAATTGAACAGCAAAATGCTCAAGGTGAACAAGCTAATGCGCAAACAATTGCTAAGCAGTTTACAGATGCAAAGAAAGATTTGATTTTTGCGATTGCAACACCAGCAGTTCAAGCCGCTTATAATTCAACTAAAGATATTCCAATAATATTCACAGCAGTAACAGATCCTGTTAAAGCAGAAGTAGCAAAGGATTGGAAGAGCTCGGGAACAAATGTTACAGGTACATCAGATAAAGTTCCTGTGGACAAGCAAATAGAATTATTAAAAAAATTACTTCCAAATGCTAAAACAGTAGGAGTAATTTATAACACTTCAGAAACAAATTCTGTAACTCAAGTTGATGAGCTTAAAGCAGCGGCAGATAAACAAGGCTTAGCAGTAAAAGAAATTGGTGTTACAAATGTTAATGAGATAAATCAAAATTTAGCAAGTGCTTTAGGTCAAATAGATGTATTATATACACCTACAGATAATACAGTTGCTTCAGGATATGCGTTAGTAGGTAAACTTTGTTTAGATAAAAACGTTCCTATAATAGGTGCAGAAGAAGCAGTAGTAACTAAAGGTGGACTTGCTTCTATAGGAATAGATTACTACAAACTAGGAAAAGAAGCTGGATATAAAGCAGCAGAAGTTTTAGATGGAAAGAAACCATCAGATGTTGAGATAAGCACATTAAGTGATATGTCATTTACTATAAATACTGATGTAGTTAAGAAATTAAATATAACACTTCCAGCAGATATCGAATCAAATTGTAAAAAAGTAACTGGAGGCGTTGAGTAGTGGGTGTTTTAATAAATATTTTAGAACAAGGGCTGCTATTTTCATTAGTTTCAATCGGAGTATATATAACTTATAAAATTTTAGATTTTCCTGATTTATCAGTGGACTCTACATTCCCACTTGGGGCTGCAATTTCCGCAGCTCTTTTGGTAAATGGGGTTAATCCGTGGATTAGTATAATAATAGCAACCTTAGGTGGAGCGATAGCTGGAGGAATAACAGCATTTTTGCATGTTAAGCTTAAAATAACAAATTTAATGGCTGGAATATTAGTAATGATAGGGTTGTATTCTATTAACTTAAGAATAATGGGAAAAGCAAATGTTCCATTATTTAATACCCCTAATTTATTTAAGTCATCAATTCCGGCTATAGTAGTAATTTTAATAATGGTTATTGTAGTTAAAATACTATTAGATTTATATTTAAAAACTAAATCAGGATTTTTGCTTATAGCTGTTGGTGATAATGAACAAGTAGTTTCATCTCTTGGAGTAAATAAAGATTTAGTTAAGGTGTTAGGTCTTATGATAAGTAATGCATTAGTTGCACTGGCTGGGGCACTAACTGCTCAATATCAAGGATTTAGTGATGTTGGGATGGGAACTGGTACTGTTGTAATGGGGCTTGCAGCAGTAATTATCGGAACATCATTATTTGAGAGGTTGTCTTTTGTTAAAGTGACTACCTTATCAATACTAGGGGCAATCATATACAAGGCGGCAATAGCAATAGTATTAAAACTTGGATTAAATGCCAATGACTTAAAATTAATGACAGCTATAATTGTAGTTATAGCATTATGTTCTAATAGCGGTGTCTTGAAATTTAAGAAAAGAAAATCTGTTATAGGAGGTAGTGCTAAAGATGTTAAAAGTGAAACAACTATCCAAAGTGTTTAATCAAAATACAATAAATGAAAATAGGGTTTTTGATAGATTATCATTGGATGTTAAACAAGGTGACTTCATAAGTATAATAGGTTCAAATGGAGCAGGTAAATCAACATTATTAAATATGATATCTGGAACTCTTGAGGCGGATTCAGGATCAATATTATTAGATGGTGATGAAGTTATTAATAAACCTGAATACGCAAGATCAAAGTCCATTGGGAGAGTTTTTCAGAACCCATCAATGGGTGTAGCACCTAATATGACAATATTAGAAAATATCGCTCTTGCAGATAATAAAGGGAAATCCTTTGGGCTTAGCTTTGGGATAAATAAAAAGAGGATAGATTATTACAAAGAGATGGTAAAAGAACTTAATTTGGGGCTTGAAGATAAGCTGTATAATAAAGTACAACTTTTATCAGGAGGACAGAGACAAGCTTTAACTCTGCTTATGTCAGTAATGTCTAAACCGAAATTATTATTACTAGATGAGCATACAGCGGCACTAGATCCTAAAACATCAGAAATAATAATGGATATAACAAGAAATATCGTAAAAGACAGCGGAATAACAACTCTTATGGTTACACACAATCTTAAACATGCTCTTGAAAATGGTAATAGACTTTTCATGATGCATAGAGGCAAGATTTTAGTTGATGTCAAAGGTGAAGAAAAAGAAAAATTAGATAATAATAAACTTCTTGGACTATTTGAAAAAGCTAATGGAGCAGAAGCTCTAAGTGATAGAACTTTATTTGGATAAACTACCGAAATAAGGGGCATGCATTTACTCCAGTTGCTAAGGATTTAGATGGATGTTTCTAAGAGTATAAGTTGTACCCAAAATGCTAGCCTCAAAAGTAAATTTTGAACTAGCATTTTAGAACAACTTATAATCAAGAAACATAGCCATCAAAATCCTAGATGCAACATTCCGTAAAAGCATGCCCCTTATTTCTAGTGTAGGTATAAAGTAAAGTTATATAGTATTAAAACTCCACTTGTTGCAGCTTATTTTCAAATGCCTGCTGCATAAACATGTATCTCATTTCTGTTTTATGTATGAATAAAGTTTTGTGGGAATAATATTTTTTGAGAATCGGACTATGGATTTCTAAAAGTAAAAGTTGCATCCATTTTTGCATGCTCCTGAGGCAAAGCTCAGGACAAGCAACAATGGAACAACGTCTACTTGAGAAATCCTATAGCTCTTTTCTCAATGCAACACTACGCAAAAGAATAACTTTTCTTTCTAGTATAGATAATCACTTGAAATTTTTTCCTTATTTTTTGTATTTAAATAATGTTAATATCCTAGATGCAACATGACCTAAAAGCATGCCCCTTATTTCTAGTTTAGATATAAAATAAATTAAAATTCCATTAAAAAATAATAACTATAATGAAGTGGTAAGAAACTTATAGATCTTACTGCTTATTTTTGTTACATATATATCGAAACAAATAACTCCTCATGATGATTCAAAAAAATATCCCAAGAATTATATCCCTAATAGCGAATTGTGCACTGTGAATTGTGCATTGTGCATTGAAGTAAGTATTGTGCATTGAAGAATGTGAATTTTATAAAAAAACATAACAAGTTTAATTACAAAATATAACTTATAGAAAAATTAGTGTAAAATATTTTGTTTTTTTATGTCTAATTCAAATACTAAGTATAATATAAGAAAAAATTATGATATAATGGTAAATAGTGATGTTATTAAATTTAATTAACTATTTAGGGGGAATATTTTTTTGAGAAGATTAATGAAATTAATGATGTGTGTAATTTTAGACTAAACCTTTACGACTGATTATTTGAAAAAATGATTTAAACAGAAAAAAAATGGTACATGCATTTAAAAATAGAAATTATAGGGAGTTTGACAGATGAACGAAGAAAACATAAGAATTGAAGAATCCATTAGGATCGAAGAAATAATAAATATATTATTAAAAAGATGGAAGATGATACTTTCAATAACTTTACTTGCAACATTAACGGCCGGAATTATTAGTTTTTTTGTAATTGCACCAAAATATGAAGCAAGCACAAAGGTATTTATAGGTAAAGAAAAGACAGATAGCAAGGATCAAAATTATAATAATAGTGATATTCAAATGTATCAGCAATTATTAAAAACTTATGCAGAAGTTATAAAAACTAATGCCTTAGTTGAGAAAGCTATTAATGCTGAAGGCTTTGATCTGACTTCTAAGGATGTACTTAATGATTTGACTGTTACACCAGCAGCGAATACTCAAATTTTGGAAATAAAATACATAAGCAAGGATAGAAATTTAAGCAAAGAAGTACTAGATTCTATAACAAATCAATTCATAAAAACATCTACAGAGCTTATTCCAAACGGTAATGTAAAAATAGTAGAGCCTGCAGAATTGCCTGAAAATCCAGCTAGCCCTAATAAGAAATTAAATATTGCTATTGCATTTTTACTTGGACTTATGATAAGCGTTGGATTAGCATTTTTATTAGAATTTTTAGACAATACTTTTAAGACTAAGGATCAATTAGAACAAATATTAGGAGTTCCTGTTATAGGTGCAATTCCTGAAGATTTGGAATAGGGGGATAAGAGATGTTTTCAGCAAAAAAATTACATAAAGCAGTAGCTAATCAAGACTATAGAGGCTTTGTAGTTGAAAAAAAGCCAAAGTCAATAGTATCAGAAGCTTATAGAACATTAAGAACAAATATTCAGTATTCATCTTTCGATAAGACAATTAAAAGTATTGTAGTTACTAGTGCGGAAGCAGCAGAAGGAAAATCTACTGTATCAGGTAATCTTGCATTATCTTTTGCTCAAAATGAGAAGAGAGTTATAATAGTCGATTGTGATTTAAGAAAACCTTCGGTTCATAAGAATTTTAAACTATCAAACTTAAGTGGATTATCAGAAGTTCTTATAGGAAAAGAAGATTTAGATAATGTAATACAAAGTCGTAACGAAAACCTTGATATATTAACATCTGGTAAGATTCCGCCTAATCCATCAGAAATGTTGTCTTCAACTGCCATGACTAATTTGATACAAAAATTAGGAGAAAAATACGACATGGTAATTTTAGATAGTGCTCCACTTCAAGCTGTTACAGATGCTCAAATTCTTTCTACAAAGGTAGATGGAACTATACTTGTTGTAAGAGCACAAAGAACAAATAGAGAATCGGTAATTGATGCCAAGAATTCATTAACTAAAGTTGGAGCAAATATATTAGGAACTGTACTTCATGCAGTAGAAAATACTAGAGGTAAGTACTACTACTATTATGGAAGTAGTGAAGAAGGTAAATAAAGTAATATAGATTTACATAATGATCTACCGAAAGTAGAAACATTGTTATTTCGCAGGACTATGAAAATTTCGCTGAAAGTGTTAAATTGCAGGTTGCATCACTACTGCTTGCTCCCAATTTCATTGTGACAAGCAGTAGCTGAACAACCTACAATCAAGCACTTTTAACAGCTTATTTTCAAATGCCTGCTGCATAAAAATGTTTCAACTTTCTAGTGAGAATTCTATATGTAATATAAATTAGTTTTGTGAGTATATTTACCGAAAGAATAGGAACTGTGTTGTTTTGATATGCTAGAGAATGGGACTGTGAATTTATAATAGTAGAAGTTGCACCGATTTCTGGATGCTTCTACGATAAGTTTCTGAAAAAAGGAAACTCGACTCACATACGTTCGCTGAGGAAGTTCGAGAATCCAAATATAAAATTTGGACTCTCACTTCAAATTGAACAACTTCTACTGAAGAAATACCTACGGCTGCACTCTCAATGAAACACTGCACAAAGGAGTACCTCTTCTTTCTGGTATAGAGTATATTCAGGAATAGATATAGTTTGGAATATGGATATCTACTTGGACGGATATAGATAAATAATTATAATTTCTAGTAAAGACATGAATTCAAAGTTCTAGCAGATTTGTCTATCTAATAAGTAGAGGTTTAAATTGGATATATAATTACAGTTTAGCCTATAATGTAACACTTCCACAAAAGCAAGACCTTTCTTTCTAGTATAGAATATATTCAGGCATAGATATAGTTTGAAGTATGGATATCTACTTGGGTGGAATATAGATAAAAGATTATAATTTCTAGCGAATTTATTTATCTAATAAGTTGAAGATTTAAATTGGATATCTATGAAGATTAGTTTTGTGAGTATATTTACCGAAAGAAGATGGAAGCTGTTGCTTTGGGATGATTGATTTTTTATTTTAGAGGAGAGGGATAGTTATGATAGTTGATATTCATTCGCATATAATACCGGGGATTGATGATGGCTCTAAGGATATGGAAATGACTTTGGAGATGCTTAGAAATGCGGAAAAAGATGGTGTTAAGAAAATTGTGGCTACTCCTCATTATTTGCTTGAGTATGGAGAAGCTACAATTGATGAAGTTAGGAATTATGTGAAAGAAATTAATAATATTTTAGTAAAAGAGAACATAGATATAAAGATATATAGTGGTCAGGAAGTTTATTATACTGAAAAGATAATAGAATATTATATGCAGGGAAGTATTGGAACTATAAATGATTCTAGATATATGCTTATTGAATTTCCAATGAGAAAGTTTGATGAAAGTATATTTGATACCCTTTATGAACTCCAAGTAAGAAACATAGTACCAGTAATTGCACATCCGGAAAGATATATGCCTATTATAGAAGATCCTAAAAATATTAATAAATTTATTAATGAAGGGTATTTGTTCCAAGTAAATGCTGGAAGTGTAGATGGAAGATTTGGCGAAAAAGTTCAAAGGACAGCCAATATGCTCCTAAATAATGGTATATATAACTTTATAGGTTCAGATGCTCATAACATTGATAGAAGAAATACTGGTCTCAGTAAGGCTTTGGATTTAATAAATAAAAGTGAAATCAAGGATGTATTTAAAGATAGTTCTGAAAAAATGTTAAATAATAGGGAAATAAAGTTTTCAGGAGAGAAAATTAAAGAAAAAAAATCGATATTTTGGTTTTTAAAAAGATAAGTCCATTATTATATGTCTAACAATGGAAGAAATTTCATGGGATGGATTGTCGAATCAATATTAACAAATTATTAATTATGTGGTATAATCTGAGACAGAGAGACGTTGATCCATATGTTTATCTGGGCACTTTATATATGGTGAGTTATTAGTGCAACCGGCTTTAATTTAAATTAAAGGTGGTTGTTTTTTATGAATAAACAAGGGGAAGTTTATTTTGTTAAAAATAATACGGTTTAGGGGGAGTAGTATGCAGCAGTTAGAATTTAACAGTGAGGAAGTTTTGTTTAAAGAACAACTGGAAACGGAAGACAGCAGAATAGGATATTGTTTTTTAAAGAGAACTATGGATGTGGTTTGTTCATCTATTGGACTTATAATTTTAAGCCCAATATTTTTAGTTACAGCTATTTTAATCAGATTAGAATCTGAAGGGAGCTCAATCTTTTCACAAGAGAGAGTTGGAAGAAATGGGAAAAAATTTAGAATGTATAAATTTAGATCTATGGTGGCTAATGCAGAAGAGCTAAAGGACAAGCTAAGTGCTAAAAATGAAATGAACGGACCTATGTTTAAAATGAAAGAAGATCCAAGAGTAACTAAGGTGGGAAGGTTTATAAGAAAAACAAGTATAGATGAACTACCACAATTAGTTAACGTCTTAAAAGGTGAAATGAGTTTAGTTGGACCGAGGCCATCACTTCCAAAAGAAGTAGTAAAATTCGAAGATTGGATGATGGAGAGATTAACAGTTAAACCAGGACTCACTTGCTACTGGCAGGTGTCTGGAAGAAGCGATATTGGCTTTGAAGATTGGATGAGATTAGATGTTAAGTATGTTAGAGAGAGAAATACTCTAGTTGATATAAAGTTAGTTTTAAAAACATTTGGGGTGTTTTTGGGTGATGAACATGCAAGATAGGGGAAGTAATATGAAAATAGTAGTAGCAGGAACAGGATATGTAGGATTGGTTACAGGAGCATGTCTTTCAGAAGTTGGGCACAGTGTGACTTGTGTAGATATTGATGAAAAAAAGGTTCAAAAGATGAGACAAGGGATTTCGCCTATATATGAACCAGGATTAGATGAACTTTTAAAAAGAAACCATGATGAAGGAAGATTAGACTTTACAACAGATTACATTAATGCTTATAAGGATGCTGATTTAGTATTTATAGGAGTCGGTACTCCAGAAAGAGAAGATGGTTCAGCTAACTTAGATTATGTGTTTAACGTTTGCAAGCAGATAGCAGAGAATGTAGAAAAAGACTGCTTAGTGGTAGTTAAATCAACAGTGCCAATAGGTACTAATGATAAGGTAGAGGAGTTTTTAAAGGAAAACGTAAAAAATAATGTTCATATAGAAGTAGCATCAAACCCAGAATTTTTAGCTCAAGGAACAGCAGTTATTGATACATTACATGCCAAAAGAATAGTGATTGGTGTTGAATCAAAAAAAGCAGAAAATATTTTAAGAGAAGTTTATAAAAGATATAATCAGCCAATAGTTGTAACAAATAGAAGAAGTGCAGAAATGATAAAATATGCTTCAAATGATTTCTTGGCACTTAAGATTTCTTTTATGAATGAAATAGCTAACTTTTGCGAAATAGTTGGAGCAGATGTAGAAGATGTAGCTAAAGGAATGAGTTTTGATCCGAGAATAGGAGATAAATTCTTAAAAGCAGGAATTGGATATGGCGGATCATGTTTTCCTAAAGATACAAAAGCACTCCATTGGTTAGCTAATGATAATGGATACGAATTGAAAACAATAAAAGCAACAATTGAAGTAAATCAAAATCAAAAATATAAACTATTTAGAGCGGCAAAACAAAGATTTGGTTCTCTAAAAGGATTAAAAGTAGCAGTCTTAGGCTTGACATTTAAACCGGGAACTGATGATTTAAGAGAAGCTCCATCAATACCTAATGTTAGAAGGTTATTAGATGAGGGAGCAGAAATAGTAGCTTACGATCCAGTAGGAATTGATAATTTTAAGAAAGTTTATCCAAATGAAATAGAATACGTAAATACACCAGAAGAAACATTAAAGGGTGCAGATGTTGCATTTATATTTACAGAATGGGATGAAATAAAAGAAGTAGATTTAAATGTATATGTAGAATTAATGAAGACTCCTGTTGTGTTTGATGGGAGAAATTGTTATGCAATAAATGAAGTTGAAAAATTTGGTGTAGAATATCATTCAGTTGGAAGACAAGCTGTTCTGAATTTGGAAAGTGATTTGAATGGAGAAGTTGCAACGACATTAGAGTAATATAAGGGGATTTTAAATAATGAAACATGTATTTATCATAGGTTCAAAGGGGATACCAGCAAAATATGGAGGGTTTGAGACGTTTGTTGAAAAACTAACAGAAGGACAAAAAAATAAAGAAATAAAATATCATGTTTCCTGTTTAGCAGATAATTCTAAAGAATTTGAGCATAATGGAGCAAGATGTTTTAATGTGAAAGTTCCCAATATAGGTCCAGCAAAAGCAGTTTATTATGATATAAAGGCATTAAAAGGAAGTATTAATTATATAAGAGCAAATAGCATAAAAAACTCAAAAGTATATATCTTAGCTTGTAGGATAGGACCATTTGTTGGTCATTATAAAAAAGAATTGAAAAAGCTAGGTGGAACTTTAATTGTTAACCCAGATGGACATGAGTGGAAAAGAGCAAAATGGAATAAAGCTATAAGACAATATTGGAAGATATCTGAGAAATACATGGTTAAACATGCAGATTTATTAGTATGCGATTCAAAGAATATTGAAAAATATATAAAAGAGGATTATAAGCAATATAATCCTAAAACAACATTTATAGCGTATGGAGCAGATATGGGAAAATCAAAATTATCTGATGATGATCCTAATTTACTTGAATGGTACAAAGAAAAAAGTGTTACGAAGAAAGAATATTATTTAGTTGTTGGTAGATTTGTTCCTGAAAATAATTATGAAACTATGATAACTGAATTCATGAAATCAAGCACAAATAAAGACTTTGTTTTAATAACTAATGTAGAGAAAAATAAATTTTATGAAGAATTAAGAAAGAAAACAAGCTTTGATAAAGACAAAAGAATAAAGTTTGTTGGCACTGTTTATAATCAAGAATTATTAAAAAAGATTAGAGAAAATGCATATGGGTATTTACATGGACATGAAGTTGGAGGGACTAATCCATCTCTTTTAGAAGCGCTAGCTACGACTGATTTAAATCTCTTATTAGACGTTGGATTTAATAGAGAAGTTGGGGAAGATGGAGCTTTATATTTTACAAAGGAAAGTGGAAATTTAGCAACATTAATAAATATGTTGGAAACATATGATGAAGTTGCTGCTACTATTTATGGAAATAATGCGAAACAACGAATTAATAAAGAATATACATGGAATAAAATAATTAATGATTATGAGAAATTATTCAATAAATTTTAAAAGAATTTAACCAATATTTATGGGGGATAGTATGAATATTTTACATTACTCACTAGGCCTTCCGCCATATAGAACCGGTGGACTAACTAAATACTCATTTGACCTAATGAAAGAGCAAGCGATAAATGGAGAAAAAGTATACCTACTATTTCCAGGCAAGATAACTTTTCTTGATGGTAGAACTAGCATTAGGTATTATAAAAATGAATCGGGGATAAGAGCATATGAAATAATAAATCCTTTACCAGTTCCATTGCTAAATGGGATCTCTAAACCACAAAATTTTATGAAGTCTTGCGATAAAAAAATATTTAAAGATTTTTTAATAGAGAATGCTGTAGAGATTGTTCATATCCATACATTAATGGGATTGCATAAAGAGTTTTTGGAGGCTTGCAAAGATTTAAATATAAAAATAGTATGTACTACTCATGATTATTTTGGACTTTGTACTAAAGTGAACTTTATAGATGATCAGGGGAATCTGTGTGAAGAGAAGGAATTGGAAAGATGCCTGAAATGCAATAAATCAGGCTATAGCATGGAAGCAATGAAAATGTTACAGTCGCCAACATATAGATTTATTAAGAATAAGGGGATTATTTCTAAATTAAAGCCATTAGCAAAAAGGATAAGAGATAATAAAAAGACAAGTTTAGTTCAGCACAATATAGAATTAAAAACTAAAAAAGAAGATAAAAATTTATATATTAAGTTGGCAGACTATTATAAACATATGTTTGGATACGTTGATGTTTTTTTATTTAATAGTACAGTAGCTAAGGAAGTCTATGATAAATATCTTGATAAAATTAATGGCGAAATAATATCAATTACACATGGAGATATAAAGGATAATAGAAAGATAAAAATATATAATGATAAGGATAAATTAAAATTAACATATTTAGGACCTGATAGAAAGCATAAGGGTTTTGATTTACTGATGAATGCAATTAAAGAACTAAATAAGGAATATAAATCAAAAATAGAATTAAATCTATATGGTGATATACAGAAGAGAGAAGTAGATGATAACATAAAAATTCATGGTAAATATTCATATAGTCAGCTTAATGATATTTTTGATAATACGGATTTATTAATAGCTCCAAGCATATGGAATGAAACTTTCGGATTCATTGTATTGGAAGCAATAAGTTATGGGGTGCCGGTAATGGTTACGAATATGGTTGGAAGTAAAGATATTATAATTAGTGATAAATTTCCTAAAGGTATAGTTACTAAAGTCGATAAAGAAGAATTAAAACATAAAATTATTGAAGTTATTAATGATAGAACTACTTTAGAGTATTTTAATAAAAATGTATTAGAAGATAGTTTTAATTTTAATATGCATACTCATTTAGAGAATATAAAAGTAGTGTACAAGAAAATATAGGGGAAATACATATGGTAAGGATTTTAGAATTTTTTATTAGAAGAATAAAAGGAAGCGATTTTAAGTTAGATAAAGAGATAAGTTTAAATTATATTCTAGGTATAGTAATTTCTATGATGGTTAATTTGATTAGAGGAAACATAAAATCACTATTCATTAAAAAGAAAAATGGCATGATTTTCATTGGAAATAGAAGCAAATTGAAAATGAAAAGAAAAATTATTTTCGGAAGTGGAATTAATATTGGGAGTAATGTAATTATTGATGCATTATCTAAGAATGGTGTTATATTGGGTAATAATATTAGAATTGGAGACTATTCAAGAATTTTATGTAGCGGGACTGTAAGAAATATAGGTAATGGAATAAAAATTGGTGATAATTTTGGCTGCGGTGAAAATTGTTTTTTTGGAGCTGCTGGAGGAATTGAAATAGGGAATGATGTTATTATGGGGCAAAGCGTGCGGTTTCACTCTGAAAATCATATTTTTAATGATATTAATGTTCCTATACGATTGCAAGGTGTAACTAACAAAGGGATAAAAATCGGTAATGACTGTTGGATCGGCTCTGGAGTTGTATTTTTAGATGGTGTAAATGTTGGAAATGGATGTGTTATAGGCGCAAATACTTTGGTTAATAAAGATATTCCAGATAATGCAATAGCAGTAGGGAGTCCAGTAAAAATAATTAAGTATAGAGAAGAAATTAAGAATGACTAAAAGAAGGGAGTGCTTCGTTAGTGAAAAAAATACTATATGTAAGGAATGGACCATATAAAGTTAATCCGAATTTATATAATCTGCAAGAAATTGGTTTTTGTAAAGCATTATGTAAAAAAGGGTTCGATTGCGATATAATATATTATTCTGATATCGATAAAGATGAAGAGATATATGTAGATAACTTTAATGGCAAAAAGATAAATTTGTTATGGAGAAAAGGGTATAAAATTTTAAGAACAGGAATTTATCCATCATTATTAAAAAAAGATTTTGTTAATAAATATGATTTGATAATAACTACTGAATATAGTCAAATTATGTCTTTATTATGGACTAGATATAATCCTAAAGTAGTGTTATATAATGGACCATATTATAATATGTTCAAAATACCATTTACTGAAAAGATTTATGATGTACTATTTACTAAAAAATTAAACAAAAATTTAGATAAAGTATTTACAAAATCAGATTTAGCTAAAGAATATTTGGAAAAAAAAGGGTTTGAAAATATTGATACTTTAGGGGTTGGATTAGATACGGATATTTTTGATAAAGTGAATAATCCAAGTGAAAAAGTAATTGAATTGCAAGAATTTATGAAGAAAAATAAAAGCGTATTATATGTTGGAAGCCTAATTGAAAGAAAAAATTTTAGATTTACATTACAAGTATTTGATAAAGTAAATAAAGAAAACCAAGAATTGAAACTTGTTATCATAGGAAAAGGAAAAAAAACTTATGTTGAAAAATCACTAAAACTTATAAGCGAAAATGCAAAAAAAAATATAGTGTTTGTTGATAAAATTGATAATAAATTTTTAAAATACATATATCCAGAAGCGGAAGTTTTCTTATTGCCATCTAAATTAGAGATATTTGGAATGGTATTATTAGAGTCAATGTATTTTGGAGTGCCAGTTATAACTAGTTTAAATGGAGGATCAAGTACGGTAATTGATAATAAAGTAAATGGTGTTATAATTGATGAATTTAATATTGACATTTGGGCAAGAGAAATATTAAATATATGTTCAGATCAACTGTATTCGAAAAAATTAAGAATAAATTCAAAAGATACAATTCAAAAAAAATACATGTGGGATAAGATAGGTGAAAGTTTTTTGAATAAGATAAATTAGATATATAGAAAGTTAAAGTCTTACAAATATTAATGGCTTTTTGTTTTTGATAAAAAGGAATATAAATAAAAATTTTTACTCAAATAATAAAATGTTTATCTGTTGGGGAAGTGAAGTTGTATTGCAATATATGACTTTTTATGATAATATAATTACTATTTAAAAATAGAGAGACTATTTTTACTGAAATATGACCTAAGTATTGAAATATATAGAAAATTAGAAAGTGAGTTATACGATGAAGGTTTGCTTTATAATATTACATTATTTAACAAGTGAAGATACAATTGAATGTGTTAATTCAATTATAAAAATGGAAAATTCAGAAAATATAAATGTCGTAATTGTTGATAATGCATCGAATAATGAGAGCATAGAAAAGGTACAGATGGTCTTTTGTGATAGAGAAGGAATATATTTTATTCTGAATAAATATAATTTGGGATTTGCTCAGGGAAATAATAAAGGTTATCAGTTTGCAAAAGATACACTAAAGTCAGACATAATTGTTATTGCGAATAATGATGTTGTTTTTTTAGATAGTTTATTTGTTTCAAAACTGGAAAAATCATTTGAAAAAAATGATTTTTATGTCTTAGGGCCAGATATCTTGTCGTTAGCAGATGGAAAACATCAAAATCCAATGGAAAAATTGCCACTCACCAATTATCAGGCAATTATAGAGCAGATTCGATACATCATCCTATATATACTTTCAAAATTTAGAGTATATGATTATTTGAAAAAAAATAATAAAATGCCAGAAAATAATAGAGTAAATATAAGATATAAAAAACCCTGTGAGAATATAATTCTGCATGGCTCATGTATTGTGTTTTCATCACTATACATTGAAAAAATGGATTACGCATTTTATCCTAAAACTTTTTTGTATATGGAAGAAATGATATTATTTCGGATTTGTAAGCAGAAAGGATTTAAAATGTATTATGACCCTAATATCCAAGTTTTGCATAAAGAAGATTCTTCTACAAATAAGAAAACAATAACAAACAAGAAAAAGAGAGAGTTTGTTTTTAAAAATATGATTATATCCTTAGGGGTATATAGAACGGTCATTTCTAAAATAAAAGATAATATATAATGAAATTTGTGATATAGGTGGAATTTAAAGTGAAGTATATGAATTATTGTTATTTAGCAGTATTGGTAATTATAATAATAGTATTTAAAAACAAATATAAAACTCTTCTAAATCCTATTATTATTTTTTATAGTGTTTGGGTATTAGTCATTGGACTACATTCTTTACATTTATATGGTCTTTATAGCGCATCACAACAAATATATAATTATATGTTTATTGGATTGCTCTTCTTTGCATTGGGATATTTTTTTATATGTGTGTTTAAAAGTAGATATAAAATAATATTTTTTACTAAATATAAAAAGAAAGAGTTATATACATTAAGGTATCATCTAATGTATATACTAGCAAGTATTTGTATTTTGTTTTTTTTAAGAAACTTTATAATATCGATAGCATTATTACTAAACGGGAATGGAATTGATACTATAAGAACTATGGCACAAGATAAAAATAGTATATTGCATAGTGACTCTAGCATTAATAATTTTATATATAATTTTATTGTTTTGCCATCTGCGACAGCTATAGAAGTTATTGCAGTAGTGGATTTTTGGTTTGGTAAAAAAAACAAATTATTATTTTTAATAAATATAATAATTATAATTATGCGTGTTATTTCTGATGGAGGAAGGACACCTTTATTTAATTTTGTTTTATATATGATAGGTTCTTATTTATTTTTAAGAGAAAACACTAAAAAAGAAAGTGAAAATATAAACTTTAATAAGAAAAAGCAGAAAAATAAGATAAAAAGGTACATGTTTATTGGTGTGATTTTTTTAGCGGGTTTGACTTTTTTGAGAAGTGGGGCATTAGCATTACGGCACTTGTATTTTTATTTTGCAATGTCTCCATATTTATTTGATCATTGGGCTAATGTAGTAGATGAAATGGGTATTACTTCCTATGGAACTGCTTCGATGAATGGATATATTTTCAGTATTTTTTATTTGATAAAAAACTGTTTAATTACTTCATATCCAGATTTTATAAAAAATGTGTATGATTTATTGGCTCAAACAGATAGTTCATGGCCAATAATTGCTGAAGGTGGGATTGCAGCAAATGCCTATGTATCAGCATTTTGGTTTTTCTACTTAGATGGAAGAGTTATTGGAATAATTATTGGGATGTTTTTATATGGATGTCTTGTAACCAGTATATATTTATCTACAAAAAGGAGTAAATCTATTAAAATGCTTTCATTATATCTTATTATGTCGCAAGGATTATTTTTTTCATTTATTAGATTTCCGTTTTCTAAAATATACTATTCATTAGCAATTTTAGTCATATTATTGATTGCTTATAAACCATTAATGCCAAGATATTTAACGGATAAGGTATAGATTATAGAAAAATGCAATGATATTCTAAATGGGAATTACAATATAAAATGATAGGAGTGAAAACTTTATGATAAACATAATTGAAAGCACAATTATATATGTACTATGTCCGTTTAAAACAAAAACTGGTGGTACTGAGTTATTACATCAATTAGTTTATGAATTAAATAAAAACGGGCATAATGCACACATTGTTTATGTTGGAGCTAATAGTAAACTTGTAAATAATGTTACATCAGGATTTGAAAATTACATAGATAAACCACTATATATAGATGAAATAATAGATTCTAAAGATAATATTTTAGTTGTTCCAGAAATATTTATGTTTGATATGAAAAAAAATTATAATAATATTCAAAAAATTTTATGGTGGCTTAGTGTTGATAATTTTGTTAAAAACAATGGAATGATTAATCATTTTAGGTTTTGGGGATTATTACGTACTATATCACATACAATAAAGCATCTTTATAAACTAAAGCCTATAAAGAACTTTTCAAGTTTTGCTGATTTACATTTGTGCCAATGTCATTATGCAATAGATTTTTTGGTTAAGTCAGGTGTCTCAGAAAATAGAATTGAATATCTTTCAGATTATATAAATGATATATATTTTAGCAAAAAAAGCTTTGAAATAGAACGGGAAGATATAGTATTATATAATCCTAAAAAGGGATATAATTTTACGAGAAAACTAATTGAAGCAGCACCAGATATAAAGTGGATCCCATTAATTAATTTAACAACGGATCAAGTACAAGAACTTTTGGCTAAGGGGAAGATTTATATTGATTTTGGAAATCATCCTGGAAAGGATAGATTCCCACGTGAAGCAGCTATTTCTGGATGTTGTATTATTACTAGTAAGAAAGGTTCTGCAGCTTATTATGAGGATGTTATGATTCCTGATAAATTTAAATTTGAATGTTCAGAAAAAAATATTAATTTAATAATTAGTGAAATTAAACAATGCTTATCAAATCATGATGAATATTTAGAATACTATAAGGAATATAGAGAGATGATAAAAAATGAAAAAGAAGTATTCTTAAATGATGTAATAAAAATTTTTGGAAAGGGATTCTTGTTATAGCATCGTATTCTTTTTTGAATAACATAAAAGAATATGAGTATTATATATAAATTTAAGAAGAACAAAAAATTCAAATATATTTTGAGTTATGTTTTTTAAAAAATTTAGCTAAATCTTAATATATAAAATTGAAATAATAAAAAATAAGGGGATATTATAATTATGTATGATTATTTGGTAGTTGGATCTGGTTTATTTGGCTCGATTTTTGTTTATGAGGCTAGTAAAAGAGGAAAAAAGTGCTTAATTATAGATAAGAGAAATCACATAGGGGGAAATATATTTACAGAAGAAATAGAGGGGATAAATGTTCATAAATATGGTGCTCATATATTTCATACAAGTAATAAAAGTGTTTGGGATTACATAAATACTTTTGCAGAATTTAATAGATATACAAACTCACCAGTTGCTATCTATAAAGATGAACTTTATAATTTACCTTTTAATATGAATACTTTCAATAAATTATGGGGGGTTAAAACTCCTGATGAAGCAAAGGCAAAAATAGGAGAACAAATTAAAGAAAGTAATATATCTTACCCTAGAAATTTAGAAGAGCAGGCAATAAGTCTTATAGGGAGAGATATTTATGAAAAACTAATAAAAGGATATACAGAAAAGCAATGGGGGGCTAAGGCTATAGATCTTCCTGCATTTATTATTAGAAGATTACCAGTTAGATTTACATATGATAACAATTATTTTAATGATAAATATCAAGGTATACCTATAGGTGGATATACTAAAATAATTGAAAAAATGTTAAGTGAAGTAGATATTAAGCTTTGTACAGATTTCTTTTCTAATAGAAAAGATTTAGAAGGATTAGCTGATAAAGTGGTATTTACTGGAATGATAGATGCATTCTATGATTATAAATTTGGAACCTTAGAATATAGAAGCTTAAAATTTGATACAGAAATTGTAGATAAAGAAAACTACCAAGGAAATGCAGTGGTTAATTATACTGAATATGAAGTTCCTTATACAAGAATTATAGAACATAAACATTTTGAATACGGTACTCAACCAAAAACTATAATAACTAAAGAATATCCTTCTACATGGAAAAAAGGTGACGAGCCATATTATCCTGTAAATAATGATAGAAATAGCGAGATTTATGCAAAATACAGAGAACTAGCAGATGCTGAGGAGAATGTTATATTTGGAGGAAGACTAGCTGAATATAAATATTATGATATGCATAATATTATAGAACAGGCATTAAAATGTGTTGAAGAGGAATTTAAAAATGAGTAAAAGTATAGCAAAGAATTTTATGTATAATTTGCTTTTGCAAGTTGTAACTTTATTGATGCCTTTAGTAACAGTTCCATATGTATCAAGAATATTAGGCAAAGAAGGGGTTGGATTATATAGTTATACACTTTCTATTGCTCAATATTTTGTTATTTTGGGTACATTAGGTATCTCTATGTATGGAAATAGACAAATAGCTTATGTAAGAGATGATAAAGAGAAAATGTCAAATACATTTTGGTCAATAACTTTTCTTAAAGTTATAACAACATGTATAGCTCTAATATGCTTCATTTTAATTTTCGGGTTTAATAGTGAATATGGAATCATTTATTTAATACAATCACTTAATATAATTGCTGCTATGATAGATATATCCTGGTTATATATGGGGCTAGAAGATTTTAAAAAAACAGTCACTAGAAATTTAATTGTAAAAATATTATGTGTATTAAGTATATTTATATTTGTAAAAAGTTATGACGATTTATATAAGTATATATTAATAAATGCATTTATGTCGTTATTTGGAAATTTAGTTATGTGGATGTATATTCCGAATGTTGTATTTAAGGTAAAGGTAAAAATTAAAGATATAAAAGCTCATATTATTCCTACATTACATTTGTTTATTCCACAAATAGCAATACAGATATATGCAGTTTTAGATAAAACTATGTTAGGTACATTAGCGAATACAGGTGAAGTCGGGCTTTATGAACAATCACAAAAAATAATTAAATTAACATTAGGGTTAGTAAGTTCATTAGCAGTAGTAATGATTCCAAGAATGAGCAACATATTTGCTAATGGTAATAAAGATAAGATGAATAAATATTTAAATTATAGTTTGCAATGTGTATCGTATGCTACTATACCGATGGCATTTGGACTAGCTTCCATTTCCAAAGAGTTTGTTCCTTGGTTTTTTGGAGCAGATTTTGAAAGTGTATCATATTTACTTATTATCCAAACACCTATTTTATTTTTTATAGCAATGAGCAGTGTAATGGGAACACAATATTTATTACCATCCAATAGAACGAAAGAGTTTACTAGATCTGTAACAGTAGGAGCAATAATAAACGTAGCTCTTAATTTTATTTTAATACCTAAATATAAAGCTATTGGATCATGTGTAGCAACTGTTGCAGCTGAATTTAGTGTAACGTTTATTCAATATATATATTTAAGAAACAATATTGTTGTAAAAAAAATATTTATAAGTATAGTTAAGTATATAATTGCATCAATAATTATGTTTATATTTGTCAGAATTATAGGAATACACTTTGGAGCTAGAATTGTAACTACAATGGTACAATTTATAGTTGGAGCGAGTACATATATAATAATTCTAACGTTATTGAGCGAAGAGGTAAATTTAATGATTTTTAAAATTATAATTTCTAGAATAAGAATAAAATAAATAAGGAGGGCGAGAATGAAGGGGATTATTTTAGCTGGAGGATCAGGAACAAGACTTTATCCAGTAACAAAAGCAATGTCAAAACAAATGGTACCAATATATGATAAACCAATGATTTATTATCCAATGTCAGTACTTATGCTTGCAGGTATAAGAGACATATTAATTATATCTACACCAAGGGATATAGTTAATTTTAAAGAGCTATTTAAAGATGGACAAGAGCTAGGATTAAATATTGAATATGCAGTTCAAGAAGAGCCTAATGGTCTTGCAGAAGCATTTATTATTGGAGAAGACTTTCTTGGAAATGATAATGTAGCGATGGTTCTTGGAGATAATATTTTCTATGGACAAAGCTTTACAGAACATTTAAGAAGAGCTGCAAGTTTAGAAAAAGGTGCATATGTATTTGGTTATTATGTTCAAAATCCAAAGGCTTTTGGAGTGGTTGAATTTGACGATGAAGGCAGAGTTATTTCTTTAGAGGAAAAGCCAGAAAAGCCAAAGTCTAAATATGCAGTTCCAGGGCTTTATTTTTATGATAATTCAGTAGTTAAAAAGGCTAAAGCATTAAAACCATCTCCAAGAGGAGAACTAGAAATAACAGATTTAAACAAAGCTTATATGGAAGAAGGTACATTAAAGGTTCAATTATTAGGTCGTGGAATGGCATGGCTTGATACAGGAACTCATTCATCTATGCTTCAAGCTTCTAACTTTGTTGAAGCAGTTCAAAATACTCAAGGAACATATATAGCTTGCCTTGAAGAAATTGCTTATAGAAAAGGATGGATCAGTTCAGAAGAAGTTATTGAACTTGCTAAGCCATTAATGAAAACTGGATATGGTAAGTATTTAATGGACATAGTAGAGGAAATGGAACTTCAAAAGGTAAAATCAGAAATTGCAGCAACTAAAAACATATAAGGAGCTAATGAAATGGGAAATTTTAATTTTAATAAGACTAGTATAAACGGAGTTTACATAATAGAACCTAAAGTTTTTGGAGATAACAGAGGGTATTTTATGGAGACTTATAATAGAGAAGATTTTTCAGGTGCTGGTCTTAATATGAATTTTGTTCAAGATAATGAATCTAGATCTAGTAAAGGAGTACTTAGAGGACTTCATTTTCAAAGAAAACACAGCCAAGGTAAACTTGTTAGAGTAACTAAAGGTGAAGTTTTTGATGTAGCGGTTGATTTAAGAATAGGATCTTCTACTTATGGTAAGTGGGAAGGCGTTGTTTTAAGTGAAGATAATAAAAAACAATTCTACATTCCAGAAGGTTTTGCTCATGGATTTTTAGTACTTTCAGATGAAGCTGTATTTAACTATAAATGTACAGATTTTTATGCTCCAGAATACGACGGTGGAGTTATGTGGGATGATTCAGATATAAATATAGAGTGGCCAATGGACGGAATAGAAAACATAATTCTATCTGAAAAGGATAAGAATCATCCAAATCTTAAGGACTTAGATTTAAGTGATTATGAAGATTTTAGATTGTAGAATTTCAAGGAGTATGGATTTATGAAAATATTAATAACTGGCTCAAAAGGTCAATTAGGTAATGAGCTTATAGATATAATTAATAGTGGAAAGGCTGAAATAGGTGAAGTTTCAGAAGCTATAGAAAAATCTGAGGTTGTAGCATTAGATGTAGATGAATTAGATATAACTAATTTAGAACAAGTTAAAAGTAAGATAAATGATTTAAAACCAGATGTAATAATTAACTGCGCAGCAGCAACAAACGTTGATGGGTGTGAAAGTAATGAAGATTTTGCATTTAAAGTTAATTCAATTGGCCCTAGAAATTTAGCTATAGCATCTGAGGACGTTGGAGCTAAGTTAGTTCAGGTATCAACTGATTATGTATTTAGTGGAGTAGGAAATAAACCATTAACTGAATATGATTTAACAGCTCCATATAGTGTATACGGAAAGACTAAGCTTTTAGGTGAAAACTATGTGAGAGAACTTTCTTCAAAGTATTTTATAGTAAGAACAGCTTGGCTTTATGGTTATGTAGGTCATAACTTTGTTTATACTATGAGAAGACTTGGGAAAGAAAAAGAATGTATAACTGTTGTAAATGATCAAAGAGGTAATCCTACTCATGCCAATGATTTAGCTTACCATATATTAAAATTAATACAAACAGAAGAGTATGGAGTATATCATTGTACAGGTAAGGGAGAATGCACATGGTATGACTTTGCTAAAATGATAATTGAATTATCTGATGAAAAATGTGAAGTTAAACCTTGTACTTCAGAAGAGTATAAAACTCCAGCAAAAAGACCAGAATATTCATCTCTTGATAATATGATGCTAAGATGTACTGTGGGCGATGATATGAGAGATTGGAAAGATGCTATAAAATCATTTATTAGTAAGTTAGATAAGTAAAGGAGTCTGAGTAATGAAAACATATTTAGTTACAGGTGGGGCTGGATTTATAGGCTCAAATTTTGTTTTATACATGTTAAATAAATATTATAAAGATATTAAGATAATAAATTTAGATAAATTGACTTACGCAGGAAATTTAGAAAATCTTAAATCTATAGAAAATGATGAAAGACATACATTTGTTCAAGGAGATATTTGTGATAAAGAATTAGTTTCAAGTCTTTTTGAGAAATATGATATAAATTATGTTGTTCACTTTGCAGCAGAATCACATGTTGACAGAAGTATAAAGGAACCAGAGATATTTGTAAAAACTAATGTGCTAGGAACAGTTAATATGCTTAATTGTGCTAAAGAAGCTTGGGAAAATGCAGATGGATTTAAAGAGGGCGTTAAATTTCTTCATGTATCAACTGATGAAGTTTATGGCTCTTTAGGAGATGAAGGATTCTTTATGGAAACAACACCAATAGATCCTCATAGTCCATATTCATCAAGTAAAGCAAGTTCTGATTTAATGGTTAAGGCTTATTATGATACATATAAAATGCCTATAAATATAACAAGATGTTCAAATAATTATGGGCCATTCCAATTTCCAGAGAAGTTAATCCCACTATTAATAAATAACTGTTTACAGCATAAAGATTTACCTGTATATGGTGATGGAATGAATATAAGAGATTGGCTTTTTGTAGAAGATCATGCAAAAGCAATTGATATGGTTATTAATGGGGGCAGATTTGGGGAAGTTTACAATGTTGGCGGCCATAATGAAAGAACAAATATACAAATAGTGAAAACAGTTATATCGTATATAAATGAAAATGTAGATAAAGATGTAACAGAAAACTTAATTAAGTATGTTGAAGACAGAAAAGGTCACGATAGAAGATACGGAATAGCTCCTGATAAGATAAAAGAAGAGCTAGGATGGTATCCTGAAACTACTTTTGAAGTAGGAATTAAAAAAACTATCAAATGGTATTTAGATAATTCAGAGTGGATGAAGAATGTTACTTCTGGTGATTATCAGAAGTATTACGAAAAAATGTACACATCTTAAAAAAGCAGCTATGCTGCAATTAAGAACTTTAATAGCCTCTTAAAAAAGCAGCTATGCTGCAATTAAGAACTTAGAAAGTCTGTTGCAGGCTAGCAACTAGCATCTCAGAGGTCCAAAAATTGCAAGTAAAAGCATTGCACTAAATGAATTGTTTGGTGCAATTTTTTTGTTGAATTCAATTATGAAATTACTCAAATAAAAAGCTTATTGATTGTTATGATGAGTACAAAACAAGCATTTTAGGTGTTCAAAGTGTTGAACCTGAAGATGTATGTAAGTATGGTATAGTTGATGGAATAGTAATAGAAGATAGGGTTTGCAAAGTCAAGGGATTAGTAGAAAAGCCAAGTATAGAAGATGCACCATCTAATACTGCAATACTTGGTAGATATGTAGTTACTCCTGCAATATTTGAAATTTTAGAAAATACAAAACCTGGTAAGGGAAATGAAATTCAACTTACAGATGCATTGCTAGAGCTTGCTAAAAGTGAAGCTATGTATGCTTATAATTTTGAAGGAAGAAGATACGATGTTGGAGATAAGCTTGGATTTTTAGAAGCAACAGTGGAATATGCCTTAAGAAAGCCTGAAATTAAGGATGAGTTTATAGAGTATTTAAAAAATATAGTGAAATAGCAAGTGAGTCACAAGTTCCTCACTAGCACCTCTGAGGTTCAAAATTTCACAAGTACAAGCATTGCACTAAATAAGAGTTTGGTGCAATTTTTTTGTTTTAAGGAAAAATATTATAGGATATAATAGTAGTAGATAATACTTGTAGTGGAGGATTAATAATGGATAAAAGATTGAATGAAAAATTAAGTGACTTTGGCAAGGCTTTATTAAGATTAAGTGAAGCTATAGATGAAAGTAAAAGTAATTCTAAATCATCAACACTAAAAGATGGAGTAATACAAAGATTTGAATTTTGCTATGAAATATGTTGGAAATTAATAAAATATTATTTGGAAAGTGAAGGAATACAAGAAGCTAAAAGTCCTAAAAGTACATTTAGAGAAGGTTTTAAAATCGGAATTATTGAAGATGGTGAAGTTTGGATTGATATGTTAAATGACAGAAATTTAACTTCTCATGTATATGATGAAGAGGTAGCCTTTGACATATATGAAAAAATAATTTCAAAATATTTTAAACAAATGAATGATATTTATGTATTGCTTAAATCAAAGGTAGTTGATTAGGATGTTTGGATTAAAAGAAATTATTATAGTTAATATAAATACGGTTTTATCTAAGTACGATGAAATTGAAAAAGCTTTGATTTTCGGATCAAGATCTAGAGGTAATTATAAAAAGACATCAGATATAGATATAGCTGTTTTTTCACATAATATGACTAGCAGTAGATTAAATTTATTAAGAAATGACTTAGAAGAGCTTGACATTATATATACTGTTGATGTAGTTGATTTTTATAAAATATCTAAAGAAGAATTAAAAAATAATATAATAAATGATGGAATAGTTATTTTTGATAGAAACAGTATTCAGCAGCAAGTTCAGTCATGCTTCCCTCGCAAAGGGGACAGACAATTGTAGAAGACTTGTATTAAATAAATGTTTAGTGCAGTGTTTTTTGTTGAAGAAATTTGTTCCACTAACTAATAAAATGTGTTAAACTACGATGGTATTTAAGAATTAACCATAGAGATGGGCTATGGTGGTTGTAGGTTTTCCCACCTTGGGCTATTGGTAAAGATTTTACTATATAGTCTAAGGGGGTGGTATTGGATATGCTAGAACTTATCATAGAAGGTATATTTATTGTATATATTACTAAATTGATATTAAAAAATAACCTTTTCATTTCAAATATAAAAATTAAGAGTAAGTTTCTTGGTTTAGATATAGAGGTTAACAGCAAAGAGAAAAAGCACCCATCCAGCGAAGATTAGTGCTTTAAACTCTTATTTAACAATTAATTTAAGTTAAAAATCTAATAGCCCTAAAACATAAAAACGTTCTAGGAGTAGCTTAGTGTTACCAGCACTAAGCTTTTCTTATTTATATTATATCAAATTTTAAATAAAAATAAACATTTATTTTTAAGAAAGTGAGTCACAAGTTCCTCACTAGCACCCCGAGATCCAAAAATTTAGCAAGTCGCTCACAAGTTCCCGACTAGCACCCCTGGGGGAAACAGGATTTTCCAAGTACAAGTATTGCACTAGCAAGTTCAGTCATGCTTCCCTCACAAAGGGGTCAGGCTCTTGTGAAAGATTACCAAATCAAAGAGTTGCACTAAAGGATTATTTAGTGCATTTTTTGTTTTAAGCGAATAGTTTTTAGGATATAATATACCTAATAAATAGAAATAAAGAGGTGAGTGGATTGCCAGAAATAAGCCTATTTTTTGGAATAAGAATTACTATAAATTATAATGATTATGTACCACCACATTTTTATGCTGAATATAATGGTGAAAAGGCATTGGTAGATATTATTAATGGTAGAGTTATGAAAGGATATTTGCCTAAGAGACAATTGAAATTGGTTTTAGCTTGGGCTGAAATTCACAAGGATGAATTGATGCAAAACTGGGAATTGGCTAGAAGTCACCAAGCATTATATAGAATAGCACCATTGAGTTAGGAGGATGTTTAAATGGAATATATGCCAGAAGTTATTCAAGTAAGACCAACAAATGATTTCAAAGTTTATGTTTATTTTGATGATGGTTCAATTAAGCTATATGATGCTAAGGAGTTAATAAATAAAGGTATATTTACTAAAGTTAAGGATATAAATGTTTTTAAGGAAACTTGTACTGTTTTAAATGGAACACTGGCTTGGGATTTGGATGGTAATTATAATGAAAATACATGTTTAGATATTGATCCGTTTGAGATATATGAAAATTCTCCAGATGTAGATGAGTAGCAAGTTTAGTCATTCTGTCCTCACAAAGGGGTCAGACCCTTGTGGAAATTTAACAGGTACAAGCATTGCACTAAGTTAAAGTTTAGTGCAATTTTTTTTGTTTTAAGGTTATTATGTATGGTGTATAATTAAGATAATAGATATTTAGAAGAGGTGGAATAATTATGAGCAAAGGTTTGTTAGATCCTAAAGTAGATTTTGTATTTAAAAATATATTTGGCTCTGAGAAAAATCCTGAAATATTAATATCGTTTCTAAATGCTACTTTAAAGCCTAAGAATATAATAACAAGTGTTAAGATAAAAGGTAATGACATTGCAAAGCAATTTATAGAAGATAAATATTCTAGATTAGATGTAAAAGCAACCACAAGTAATAATGAAATAATTAATATAGAAATACAACTAAAAAATGAACATAATATGATAAAAAGAAGTATGTATTATTTAAGTAAAATGTATGAAGAGCAGTTAGGAGAAGGTGAAGACTACTCAAAGCTTGGACGAACGGTTTGTATAAACATTTTAAATTTTAAGTATTTAAAAACTGAACGTTTTCATACAGCATATAGACTTAAGGAGATAGAAACTAATGAAGAATTGACAGACATAATAGAAATGCATTTTATTGAAATTCCTAAATTAGAAGAAAATAGTGATGAAAAAGATTTATTAGTTGCATGGACTGAATTTTTAAAAGATCCAGAAAGTGAAAAGGTAAGAAGTCTTGAAATGACAGTAGAAGAAATAAGACGTGCAAAAGATCAACTAGTAAGAATGAGTAATGATGCTGAGCAGAGAGAGATTTACGAGATGAGAGCTAAAATATTAAAGGATAAGGTAAGTGCACTTAATAAGGCAAAAGAAGAAGGTAGGGAAGAAGGAAAAATAGAAATGGCGATAGAGATGCTAAAGGATGGAGAGCCAATAGAAAAAATAATTAAGTACTCAAAGCTTGATGAAAGTGAAATTTTGGAACTTAAAAAGAAGATATAGCAAGTGAGTCACAAGTTCCTCACTAGCACCCCTGAGGTCCAAAATTTTACAAGTACAAGCATTGCACTAAGTGATTATTTAGTGCAATTTTTATTGTTTAAGAAAAATAGTTTATGGGATATAATATAAATAAATGAATGAATGAGGTGAACAACATGCCAGTTATTACAAGATTTTATGGGATAGTAGTAAAGATGTATCCAAATGATCATACACCACCATATTTTCATGCAATATATGGAGAATATGTTGGTGTTATAGATATAAATACATTAGAAATGATAGAAGGTTATTTATCAAATAGAGCTTTAAAATTAGTAAAAGAATGGGCTGAGAAATATCAAAAAGATTTGATAGATATGTGGAATACTAAATTATTTAGGAAGTTAGATGGCTTAGAATAATAATTATGAATAATCCTAAAATAAAGAAAATAAAGATAGATTCTCAGCAATATATTTTAATAGTTTTATTTGATAATGGAATACTTAAAGAGATTGATTTTAAAGAAAAACTGCAAGATGATTTCTACAGTGATTTAAAAAATAAGATGTTATTTGAACAAGCACAAGTTGATATTGGTGGTTATGGTGTAAGCTGGAATGAGGATATTGATATTAGTGAATATGAACTTTGGAATATTGGGAAAGTTATTAGCAATGAGTCCATTTTATTCTAGTTAGCAACCTCAGCCCTTCGGACAAGTCGCTCTTAAACTTCCTACTAGCAACCCTGGGGGAAACAAAAATTAGCAAGTGAGTCACAAGTTCCTTACTAGCACCCCAGAGATCCAAAATTTTAATTGATGGTACGCCAAGCAAGGGGGGAATAGCCGAAGCAAGTCGCTCGCAAACTCTCGACTAGCAACCCTGGTGGAAACAGGATTTTCCAGGTACAAGTAGTTGCACTAAATGAATTATTTGGTGCAATTTTTTGTTTTAAGGAAATTGGTTATAGGGTATAATTACACTATAGACAAATTGAAAGGATGTTAAAGATAATGTTATTTGAGCGAAATATTACATTTTCCGATGTTGTACCTCAATTAGAAATAAATAAATTAATTATATTGATAAAAAGATTATTGCCAGATGTTGTATTTAATATGGCGAGCTTAGAAGGAAATCCATTTACATATCCAGAAGTACAAACACTTTTAGATGGAATAACAATTGGCGGTCATAGATTAAGTGATGAGCAACAAGTTCATCGTATAAAAGAAGGTTGGAATTTATTATTTGAAATGGTGAGGAAAGATAATATAACAATAGGGAAAGAACTTTTTAATGATTTCAATAAAATAATCGCAAAAGATGAAGCATTAATATGTGGGCAATTTAGAACAGGACAGGTTAGGATTGGTGGAACAGATTTTATGCCACCCAAATATGATGAATTAGAAGTTATATTTGCTACTGAATTGCCACAAATTATAGATAGATGTAAGACAAAGACGGATTTAGCATTTGAAATGTTCCTATGGGGGGCTTTAAATAAATTTTATTATGATGGAAATAAGAGAACATCAAGATTAGTATGTAACTATATATTGATTTCTAATGGCCAAGGAGTATTAAATGTTAAAGCTAAAGATAGATTAGAATTTAATACTTTGATGTTAGAATTTTATAATACTAGAAAAGCAGATAATATTGTGGAGTTTTTCTATAAAAAATGTTTGGAAAGATATATATAGCAACTTCACTCTCAAGCTACCTATTAGTACTTTTAAATCACATGTATTTAATGTATATCATGTATGGTTAATAAAAAATCATGTCTGCTTTTTGTTTCATTACAATGTGATTTAGGCTATAATAAAAATATATTAGTATATAATTTATTAAATAAGGGGCTGATATAAATGCATATAGAAGAAAATAGAATGTTTACTTTAGAAGAATATGAGAAGTTACAACATAAATATAAATATAATATAGAGTTCATAAATGGAGATGTTGTTCTTCATTCTAAAACCTCTGTTAAACATAATGAGATAGTAAATAATATTCAATTTAAGCTTATGAGCTACTTAACTAATAGTAAATGTAAAGTATATACTGAGCAAATAGAAATAAAATTTCATAATGATAAGGATATAATAAATATATTTCCAGATGTATTTGTAATGTGTGAAGATGGAAAAAAAGTTGGAGAAAGCTTCGTATCTCCACCAAAGATAATATTCGAAGTGGTTTCTCCTAATTATTCAGGACATGATTATATAACCAAACTTCAAATATATCAAAGGTATGGAGTTTTAGAATATGTAATAGTTGAGCAGACAGGTGAGATGATTCAGTATAATCTGGTAGATGGCGTATTTAAGCCTTCTATAAATGAGTATTACTCCAGTAATATTTTTGAAGGATTATTTATTAAAACAGAAGAAATATTAGAATAGTTAGTTGAGTCATGTTTCACTCAAAAAAGAGTTAGAACCTTATGAAAAATTACCAATTACAAGTATTACACTAAGTGAATTGTTTAGTGCAATTTTTTATTTTAAGGAAATTGGTTATAGGGTATAATAGGAATAAAGTTAATGTTAGATGTGAATATGTATTAGATAGGAAGTGAAGCTCATGTGTAAATTAAATCCAAAAGTAGATTTTGCATTTAAAAAGCTCTTTGGAAGTGAGGAAAATAAATGCATATTAATTTCATTTATAAATTCCATAATATCAGAAGAAAATCAAATAAAAAATATAGAGCTAAAAAACCCATATAATATTTCAAATTATAGAAAAGGTAAAATGACAATCCTTGATATAAAAGCAGTAGATGAAAAAGGCATATGGTATGATATAGAAATGCAAATAGCAGAACAAGGATATTATGATAAAAGAGCACTTTATTATTGGTCAAAGGTGTATTCTGATCAAATTGAAAGTGGAGATGATTTTGAACTTTTAAGAAAGACAATAGGAATAAATATATTAGATTTTAATTATCTAAAAGAAGAAGATTTTCATAATATTTATAGAATGTATAATGAAAAAACAAAAGAAGAATTTTCAGATTTATTTGAGATGCACTTTATAGAATTAAATAAATTTAAGAAGGATTATAAAGATATAAAAACAGCATTAGATAGATGGGTTAGCTTTTTAAATAGAGCTTATGAAATAGATAAAGATGAAATACCCAAAGAATTAGGAGAAGATGAGAATATAAAAATAGCTATAGAAAAATTAGACATAATGTATTTAGATAAAGAAGAAAGAGAAATATATGAAAATGATTTAAAGGCTTTACGTATACATAAGGCAGAAATTAAGACAGCGGAAGAAAATGGTATTAAAAAAGGAAGAGAAGAAGGAGAAAAGAAAAAAGCTTTTGAGATAGCTAAAAATTTATTAGATGTTTTGGATAATGAAACTATAGCAATTAAAACCGGATTGACTATAGATGAAATAGAAAAGTTAAGATACAACTAGTAGCAAGTGAGTAACAAGTTCCTCACTAGCACCCCAGAGATCCAAAATTTTAATTGATGGTACGCCAAGCAAGGGGGGAATAGCCGAAGCAAGTCGCTCGCAAACTCTCGACTAGCAACCCTGGCGGAAACAGGATTTTCCAGGTACAAGTAGTTGCACTAAATGAATTATTTGGTGCAATTTTTTGTTTTAAGGAAATTGGTTATAGGGTATAATTACACTATAGACAGATTGAAAGGATGTTAAAGATAATGTTATTCTCAAGCTACCTATTAGTACTTTTAAATCACATGTATTTTAAGTGAATAACTTTTTCGAATCCCTTTCCATATAAATAAACAAAAGTTTTAGGAACAAAAATAAAGACCAGCTTTTCATTTGAATTAGTTATGTTAGTTTCTTCTACTGACCACTTTTCTATAGGTCCATGAAAAGAAACATCTGTTATCACTCCAGTATCAGCATAAGGAATAAATTTTGTAACCTCTTTTGGAACCCAAAAAAGTACTCTGTAATGATACAATCCATCTCTTCCTATTATTTTATCATATGATAGAGTTGCTCTTTTTTCAGTATAATTACTTTTACTTGAGTTATTATTATTTAAACTTGAGTCTGAAATTGAGAAAATACTAGCATATCTTAGCAATGGAGGGCAGAGATTTATAGGGAGGAAGATGAATACTAGTATACATAAGAATAGTGATATTAGTATAAAGTTATTTTTATGTTTTTTAATCATTCAAAAAACCCCTTATTATTCCTTAATATCTAGTATTTTAAACCAATTTATATTTTTTATACTATTGAAAAAGACCCGTTACAACAAAGTAACGAGCCTTTTAATTTTATGCTACATCAATTTTAGTAACAGTTTTCTCTGTCAATTTAGCTTCTGATTTTTTTACTAAAGCTCCAGAAGAACTGAAGAAGACGTTCTTTTGAATAATTATGTCCATTAGAGAATTTACCTCAGCAGGAGTAACATCAGGTTTAACTCCGCTGATGCTGAAGTTGCTTTTTAATCCATTTTCAGTTATAAAAGTCATTGCTAAAACATATTCCATAATTTAAATCCCCCTAAAATTTTATTTATAGTAGTTAAAGATTGATTATAAGATGAAGGATAAGAGAAAGTACCTTTTTAAATATTAAGTAAACTAAGAATTACTTAAAGTTTAATATATATTTTGAAAGGAAAGCTTAATGTTTAAATGTGCTGTTTTTATTCTTGAGTAAGACTTGAAGATTCATTTAATAAAGTAGATCTTGTACCAGTGGACATGACACTCTTAATTGCTTCTCCTACTGCATATGCATTTTCTGGAGCTACGTCAGTCCTCACATTTGCGAAACTTTTCTTGCTATAGATTGGGTCGCCGGCTTTATCCAATCCACTTTGAACCTCGATACTTAAAGATGTAGTTTTAATTTGTTTTGCTACTGCCATATTTTCTTACCTCCTAAATTTTGTTCTCATATTGTATATACACAAAAATTGATTTTTATAAAGGGTAATTTGAAAATTTTTTTAAAATTTATTTTTTATTTCAGATTTTGAACTTCGTTATCACATGAAGTATCAATGACAACACCTAGTTTAGTAGAAATTATAGTATTTAATTTGTTTATTGAAGATGAAAGAGTGGAGAGTTGTTTTTCAAGGCGAAATAGTAAATAAGCGCACACTGCTATAGGAAATCCAGCATTAGTAATAAGGCTCATCATATCGTTAATTCCCATAATTCATTACCTCCAACAATACAACTTTTTAATTTTTTTAAAGCTTTTTTCTTTCTTTTTAAAGCTGTCATATATGATACATTCTCATGATAAGCATAATTTGTAAGGGTATTTTTCATAAAAAAGACAAAGTTTATTAAATACCTCTCTGAATCGCTTAAATTATTTTTTATTGCAGATAATAGTTTAATGTTCTCATATTCAAGATTCATACTTTCATCTTCCATATCATTACTTAGAGAAGTATTACACTCAATATCATCACTTAAAGAGAAATATCCATCAATATCTTTTCGATTATCGTATCTTTTTAGTAGAACAAGTAGATTATTTTTTATGGAATTTGTGGCATAGGCAACAAAACGATGAGTATTTAAATCGTACTTAGCTATGCAGTAAAAAAGCATTAAGAAGCACTCATTTTTGATATCGCATTTTTCATAACCATGGATAAATGTTCTCATAGATAAGGAATTTATAAGTGGAGTAAATTCCTTAATTAAATTTTCTTTAGCTTTAAGGTCACCACCCTTAGCCTTTGAGGCTAAGTGTTCAATATAATCATAATTCACATATAATCCCTCCTAAAAATTACTTTTCATAAGAGATATACAGAAAAAAAGATTTTTATAAACACTTTGGGAACAAATTTTAAGAAAAAATTTAAAAAAATATATATTGCAAAAATAATTCTTCATGATAATTCTAAAAATATTACAAGAATTTTAACCGTAATTGTGAATTGCAACATATATAGGATATTAGGTATGTACAATATGGATATCAAATTTGAAAATTGGATATTCATATTTATAATTTCGATAAGTTATAACATAAATCTAGGTTATATTCTGTTTATCTATAATGTATGTTAAGTTGTGTATTTAAAATATATATTGCAAAAATAATTCTAATTATAAAAATATTTAAAGAATTTTAACTGCAATTGTGAATTGTGAATTGAGTAAAGAAGAAAGATGAGAAAATAGAAGCTAGAAATTTATCTAGTCTTCTACCTATATAAATTTTTTGATTTTTTTGATATATAAATACGAATAAAATCCTCAAAGATTAAAAGATCTTTAAGAGTAATCTTATCGTTTTCCAATAATTTTGCTAGTGTTTTTACTTTATTGGCCTTTTTAGAATAACGTATTTTAGGTTTTGTCTTATTTAAATTAGCAGAAGAATCAACGCTAATTAAGTTTTCATATTGATCAAAACCAAGAAGAAAGTCTGTAGTGACATTATAGTATGAGGCTAAGCGTTTCAAGTGATCATATATTGGTGCTGCTTTACCAGTTTCCCATTTAGAAAGCATGCTTCCAGTAATATTAATATCAAATGTTTTATTTATCTCAGAAGCTAGCTGATCTAGAGTAATATTCTTTTTTAATCGCAAGTTCTTAAGGATTATACCTGTTATATTCATATTTCTCCTCCATAATGTAAAAGATTACTTTGGAGATAAGTATACAACTATAAGTGACAAAAAGCAAGAAAATAATTTGAAAAAAATTCCAAAATAATCATTGACACGTATAGCTGCAGGCGTATAATTAAATTAACGGTGGCAACTTAAACAAAATGTTGTTACGACAAAATTATATAAGGGGGAATATAGTATGTCAAAGTCACAAGCTCAATATAATAAATTTAAGGAATTCTTATTGGTGAATAACATCAAACAAAGTGAGTTAGCAGAACACATTGGCAGATCAAGTTCTTTTGTTAACAATGCGTTAAATGGAAGAGGCGCAAGATTTACTTCAGAAGATTTAAACGCAATAAGATGCTTATTTAATATTAAAATAGGTGAATATTTTTAATATACGCGTTTTGTAAACGATGACATAAAGGTATTTACGTTTAGGGGGGAAGTATGGAAGAAAGAGATTTAAAATTCATTTATGGGAATGAGATAGGGATAATATTAGGTATAAATGCAAAGAAAACAATAAAAGAATTATATGAAGAGAAGTTAAAAAAAGGTCAGAGTAGACATATAAATCTTAAGGAAGAATATGAAGAAATTTATTGGTTTAATACTTTAAAGGAGATTTTATGTAAAGAATTCACCATAAGAAGTGGTAAGAAGGTAAGAAAAGAATTAAAAACAATTATTGATGAAGAATATGAATTTATGTGTTGTAAAGTAGATAGAAGAATAGTTGGTGAAAACTCTATTTTACTTTGTAGCATATATAATGGAATTAACTTTGATGAAGAAATAAATAAAAATGTTTTTCTTGAATGTCAACATAATATGAGAGTTACAAAAGCCGATAAATGCTATTTTGCATGTTTAATAAACAGCAGAAAATTTGTATTTAAAGAGATACATAGAGATGAAAAGGTGATTTCAAAGATAGTTAATGAAGAAAAAGTATTTTTTTATGATCATATCTTAAAGGAAATTTCACCTAGGTAACTAAAAATATAGATAAATAGCCCATATACCGGAGTTTAGTTATGGCTGTTTATCTATATTTATATAGTTTAAGGAATTACTTTACTTTTTTGAGAATTATAGAACTATTAAATCTGAATATATTTACCAATTGTGAGTACAGCTTATAATATACATCGCAAAAATAATTCTTCATGATGATTGTAAAAATACTGCAAGAATTTTAGCTGCAATTGTGAATTGTGAATTGTAAATTGTGAATTGCAAAATGTGAATTGTGCATCGTGAATTACAGAAATGTGCATTGCAGCATATGTACCATTTAAGTTAGGTTGAAGAGGATAAAATGAGCGAAAAATAAATCTAAAAGGGAGTACTGAATACTTTAAGTAAAAATTAGGTAGGGGACGATATTTATGAAGGGGATAGAGTGGATTAAGCTAAATACAAATATGTGTGAAGATGAAACAATGAGATTAATTGACTCACTGCCATTAAGAGATTCTGCAAATTATGTATGGATAAGACTGCTTTTACAGGCAGGAAAGGTTAATGATGGTGGACTAATATATTTAAAAAAAGACGTGCCTTATACTAAAGAAATGCTGTCTATATTATTTAACAGACCATTAGATATTATAGAAAAGGTTCTAGAGATATTAGAATCTTTTAAGCTTATTAAAATATATGAAAATAACATAATAAAAATATGTAACTGGGAAAAACATCAAAATATTGAAGGAATGAAAAGAGTAAAAGAGGGTACTCGTGAAAGAGTTAAAAACTTTAGAGAGAGAAAGAAAAAAGAAAAGGAACTTGTAGAGAATAAATTAAATGCTGATGAAGCTTGTAATAATGCCATAGATGAAGGAAGTGACACTAATAAAATTGGCAAAAATAAAAACTGTAACGCAAATGTAACGCTACAGAAAGAGAAGAGAGAAGAAGATAAAGAACACAAGAAAAAGAATATAGATAAAAAAGAGAATAAAGAAAAAAATAAGATAAATGATGTTGCTTTAACAAAGGAAGATGATGAAACTTGTGATAAAGCTCATAAACAGACTAAAATTGTCTCTTCGTCTCATGATGAAATAAAATCACAGGCTCTTAGAATTATAAAAACTTTAGAAGAAGATAATAAAATCATAAGAGGGGTTACTTTAAGCTGGGTAATAAAAGCGTTAACGATTCATAAAGAAAAGTATATAGAAATGGCTGTTAGAGAGGCTATAGAAAGGAATAAGCTTGATATAAATTATATTAATGGTATCCTTAAGAACTGGCTTAAGGAAGGATATCCCAAAGACTATGAAGATATGGAGTTTAATAATTGTAATGCAGGCAATTCATCAGCTGTTAAAGAAAAACCAAAACTTAGATTTATCAACTTTGAGCCTAGGCAGTATGATTATGATGACTTAGAGAAGAAACTTCTAGGATGGATAGAAGATAGTTAATAAGGGGGAATGGTTAATGAGATATGTTAAAGGAATTGATATATCAAATAACAATGCAAGTATTGATTTTGATAAAGTTGCAGAAGATGACATAGAATACGTCTATATGAAAGCTACTGAAGGGAAGACTTTTCAAGACAATAGATTAGAGGAATTTTATAATTCATGTAAAAGTAGTGGATTAAAGGTTGGAGCTTATCATTTTTTAGTTAGTACAAGCTCTCCAGAGGCTCAAGCAGAAAACTTTTATAGAAAGGTTAAAGGCTATGAATGGGACATGATTCCTATGCTTGATATTGAATCTGAATTTGATGAATTGTGTGATTATATAATAAGATTTATAAATGCATTTAAGGAATTAAGTCCTCTTCAATTAGGAATCTACTCTTATACAGGATTTTTATCAAATATAGAGGAGATAAAAAGTATAATAAAAGATTATCCTTTCTGGGAAGCAAATTATAATAATGATCCCTGGAACCTTCCTTCAAATTTCTTTACAAATAGAATAGGGCATCAATATACTGAAAATGGAGATATATCAGGGGTAAGCGGCAAATGTGATGTGAATTTATTTACAGAAGGTGTTTTGCTTAAAAATAATACGTATTTAGGAACTTGGATAAATGAAAATGATAAATGGTGGTATAAACATAAGGATGGAACCTTCACTAAAGATGATTGGGAATTTATAAATGGAAAGTGGTATTTCTTTGATGCACAAGGCTGGATGATTCATGATTGGAAAAAGTATGGAGATAGTTGGTACTACTTTGGAGATTACAATGATGGAGCTATGAAAATAGGCTGGTATTATGATGAAAAATCCTCTAAATGGTACTACTTTAATGAGGAAGGTATAATGCAGACAGACGTATAAAGAAGAACATTAAGACATAATTCAAAAGATTGTGAATTTAATCTTGAAATTAATATAGGATTAGCCTAGTGTTACCAGCACTAAGCTTTTCTTATTTGTATTGTATAAAATTTTTTATAAAAATAAACATTTAGTTTAAATTATTTAAATGAGGTTATGAAATAATAAGTATCACAAAGGAGGCAGGCCTTGTGAGAAATTTCCTATTAAAAGGAGCTGCACTAAAAGATTACTTAGTGCAATTTTTTGTTTGAGAAAAGTAGTTTATTGGATATAATATAAGTAAACAAGAGAAAGAAATTAAATTTAATGAGACGATAGGTGAAAAATGAAAATAAAAAAGGAAATGCATCATATACACGATAAAAGCTATAAAGATTTGTTTTCTAATAAGAAACTGCTAGTTACTATGATTCAAAGTTTTGTTGAAAGTCCATGGGGAAAAGACATTACAGAGGATAATATGGAATTAGTAAATAAGTCATATATTCTTTCAGATTATGAGGAATTAGAATCAGATATAGTATATAAAGCAAATATAGAAGATAAAGAAGTAATATTTTATATATTACTAGAATTTCAGTCATATGTCGATTATAGTATGCCTATAAGACTATTTATGTATATGTCAGAAATATGGAGAGAAGTATTAAAGAATGCTAAAAAGATTGATGTTAAGAGTAAAGAATTTAAGCTTCCAGCAATAGTACCAATTGTATTATATAATGGAGAGTATAAATGGACTGTAGAGAGAAAATTTAAAAATGTTATAAATAAAAACGAATTATTTGGAAATAACATAATTGATTTTGAATATATACTTATAGACATAAATAAGTATGAAAAAGATGAATTGATGAAATTAAAAAATATAGCATCAGCAGTATTTTTGTTAGATCAAAAAGTAGATGTTGAAGAATTTATAAGCAGGATAAAAGAGATTGCAATAAATTTTAATAACTTGACAGAAGAACAAAAAATGATGATAAGGCATTGGTTAAGAACGACTTTGAATGACGATATAAAGAATAAATTAGGAGAAAGAATAGAGGATATTTTAATAGCAAAAAAAGAGGAGGTTGAAATAATGACTTCTAATATTTCAAGAACAATAAAGGAAACTTTTGAACAAACTAGAGAAGAAGCGAGATTAGAAGGAAGAGAAGAAGGAAGAGAAGAAGGAAGAGAGGAAGGAAAAATAGAAGTGGCAATAGAGATGTTAAAGGATGGAGAGCCAATAGAAAAAATAATTAAGTATTCAAAGCTTAGTGAAAATGAGGTATTAGAGCTAAAGAAAAGTTTATAGAAATCTCACTTCTTCGGTATTTCATAAAGGGGTGAGACCTTTGTGAAAAAATAGAAAAAGGCTCGTTACCATGGTAACGAGCCTTTTAGTTTTTATGCTATATCAATTTTAGTAACAGTTTTCTCTGTTAATTTAGCTTCGGATTTTTTAAAAAAGAAAAATATGGTATAATTAAATAAAAATGGGCAGGGGGATTAGGCATGGAAAAGCTTAAATTAATAAAAGTAATATCTGGTTTACTGGTATTAGCATCAGTATCAGTATTAAATCCTATAGAAATATATGCTGCAGAAACAGAAGGAAACTCAGTTCAATCAACGGACACCATAGTAAACAATGTTGGATCAGAGTTAAAGGTTAACTCCGAAAAAGAATCAGAGGCAAGTCTTAATAATAAAAACACAGTAAGCGTAACAGGAATAATGTTGAATGAATCAAGCGCAATTATTAATCAAGGAGATACTTTAAAATTAAAGGAAACAGTATTGCCAAGCAATGCGGACAATAAAAAAGTAACATGGAAATCTAGTAATACAGATGTAGCAAGGGTAAGTTCAAGTGGAGAGGTAAAAGGAATATCACAAGGAACTACAACAATCACATGTACAACAAATGATGGAAGTGGAAGATCAGATACATGTAAAGTAACAGTCTATTATTCTTATTACAACAAAATAGGATTGTTAAATAAAGATGGCAGTGCAATAGAACTTTATAGTGATGAAAATTATAACAATAATAGTATAGTTAGTGAAGCAAAAAATAAGAGAACTTATTATGCAAAAGCGTCATCAGATAATATAAGTGTTAATATAAAAAGATTAGATGAAAAGTATATTAAAGTATTTAGAGTGACTTCATATTCAGATATTGGTGAAGTGAGAAAAGCAAAGCTTGTTGATAATGATAATATTGTTTTAGATCCAGGAACAACAACTCTTATTATAAGAGTATATAATAACAAACCAGATTCAAGCATAAAATATGAAGATGACAGCAATATTTTAAATGAATATGAAGTGAAATTAAATAAGTGAATTTAATCTTGAAATTAATATAGGATTAGCTTAGTGTTACCAGCACTAAGCTTTTCTTATTTGTATTGTATAAAATGCTTCCTAAAAATAAATATTTATTTTTAGGAAGCAGGTTAGTTGAAAGTTTGAAATTAGAATATCTGAGGTTTATAAATTTACAAGTACAAGTATTATACTAAATGAAAGTTTAGTTCAATTTTTATTTTAAGTGAGTAGTTTTTAGGATATAATAATATTTATAAGAGGATAATTTGGAAATTTTTTTGAGCAGGAGGTGATTTCGATGCAAGTGCAAAATAATATATTTATATCTTTAGATGAATTTGATAAAATACAAGCTAATTATGATGGTAAAGCTGAATACTATAACGGTCAAATATTATTTAGCTCAAGAACATCAATGGCTCATAATAGAATTGTTATGGGAATATCATCAGCACTATATAACTTTTTTAAAGGAAGTAAATGTACACCATATTCTGAGCAAATAGAAGTTATATTTAAAAATGAAAGTGAAGTATATAAATTTTTACCAGACATATTTGTAATGTGTGAGGATGCTGATAAAAAAGGCGAGAGTTTTATATCATCACCCCAAATAATATTTGAAGTTGTATCACCAGAATACTCAGAACATGATTACTTTATAAAAGCCAATATATATCAAAGGTTTGGAGTGCTTGAATATAATATAGTTGAACAAAACGGAATGATTACACAATATTCATTAGTAGATAGAGCATACAGGACACCTAAAGTTTTAAACCATAAAGATCTTTATGTCAGCTCAGTATTTCCAGAATTAAAATTTGAATTAAAGGATATATTTGAATAGGAGGGATTAATTTTGCAAATTCAATTAGATAAAGCTATTGAAATATTAAAGAAAGAATTTAATCCTGTAGTAATATATTTATTTGGTTCAGCTGCCAAGGATAGGCTCAGAGATGATAGTGATATTGATATTGCTTTTTTAACTGATAATGATGTAGAATCTTATGAATGCTTTATGAAAGCACAGGAATTAGCAGACATTTTTAATAGAGAAGTTGATTTAATAAATTTAAATACATCGTCTACTGTATTTAAGGCTCAAGTGGTAGGTACAGGGAAAAGAATATATTGCAAGGATGAGACTAAGCGTATGTATTTCGAAATGAGAGTTTTTAAAGCTTATGCAATGTTAAATGAAGAGCGGGAAGTTATTTTAAATAAGATTAAAGAAAGGGGAACTGTATATGGGAAATGATGTTATCTTCAATAAAATTGAAACTATTGAAAGATGTATAAATAGAATTAAAGAAGTATACAATGATGACCCAGATAATTTAAACGATTATACAAAGCAAGATTCTATAATTTTAAATATACAAAGAGCATGTGAAGCAGCTATAGATTTAGCCATGCATATTGTATCAGAGAAGAGTTTAGGAATTCCACAGAATAGTAGAGATTCTTTTGAAGTGCTCAATTCCAATAATATGATAGATGACAAACTAAATGGAAGAATGAAGTCAATGGTTGGATTTAGAAATATAGCAGTTCATGATTATAAAACATTAAATATAAAAGTGGTGCAAGCCATTATTGAGAATCATTTAAAAGATTTTAGTGATTACATTTATGCTATAAATAAGCTGTTATAATAACAAGTATTGAAATATTAATGATAGCAATAGCATTAAAAGAACGCCCCATCATCACAAGAGTAAGCGTTCATTTTCTAACCATTAATTAAAATCTAATAGCCCTAAAATATAAAAACGTTCTAGGATTAGCTTAGTGTCATCAGCATTAAGCTTTTCTTATTTATATTTTACCAAATTTTTAATAAAAATAAACATTTATTTTCTCACAAAGGTCACTGAAAAAGAAAAGAGCAGCGCGATATTTTCATAGTTTTTCATAATCAAAATATTTATGATTTCGGTAAGTTATCGCATAAATCTAATTATAAATTTGGATATATATACCAAATAATTGTAAATTAAGCATAATAGCTTAGCTTAGCATAAATATTTTCGCGATATGCATAATAACATTATGGAAATTTTCTATTGTTGGAGGAAGTAAAGATGTTTAAGAAAATATTATCTATTATAATGTTTCTAACAATAATGTCGTATATGTTATTGAGCTTTAATGAAAAAGCCACATTTGCGAATATTAATGCTGCTGAAAAAAGACCTATTAGAGTAGCTGTATTTTTAATAAATCTCTATATATAGGGTTAGATGCAAAAAGCGATGGAACTATGGAGGGCGAGATTCTTGCTAATGAATGGAATGCTAATAGAGACTCTATTGATAAGAACCATGATGGGATAATGCAATATGTTCTTTTGGAAGGTGAAAGAAATAATTTAGTAGCAGCTGATAGAACAAAATATTCTCTTCTAGCACTTAGTGAAGCAGGAGTAAAAACACAGGAACTTGAAAGAGTATTTGCTTATTGGAGTAAAGAATTAGCAAAAGAGGCTATAGAGTCAATATTTTTAAAAACTGGACCTAAGATTGAAGCTATAATTGCAAATGACGACTCTATGGCATTAGGTGCAATTGAAGCACTGCAATCCTATGGATATAATTTAGGAGATAAAGAAAAAAATATTGCAGTAGTTGGTGTTGAGGGATTGCCAGAATCACAGAAGTTAATTAACGAAGGATTAATGTTAGGTACTATTTTTCAAGACCCAAAAGCAATGGCAGAAGCACTTTATACTATAGGGATGAATATGGTTCAAGGTAGAGATGCTATTGAAGGTACAAATTATCAATTTGATCAAACAGGAGTTGCAATTCGAATACCTAATCAAATTATATATAAGAAATAATTTGATTAGGTATTAAAATAGAGGAAGATTAAGTTAATTGTTTTGAGTTTTAAGGTATTCATAATAGTAACGAATAGCTTCATCAACAATGGTATTTAAATAAACATTATCATCAATATGAATGGCTTTAATTTTACTTAAGATTCTTACAGTGGAGCGTCTTAAAGTATAACTTCTTACCATATCAAAAGCTTCCCCGTCAACAGATGGGGTTCTTCCATTTGGATTAACTTTTAAAGTTCTGTGGTCTAAAATTTCATTTTTGTCATTAGGATTACATGGAATATCATGAGAATTTAAATTAGGTGCAGCATTAGCACTATAATTGTTACTGTAATTATTATTATTATTATTATTATTATTATTATTATTGTTGGTGGTGGTGGTGTTATCGTGAATTGTGGGTGGTGCAGGATGTTCAATAAGTTCTTCATCAGAATCAAAAGAAAATGATTTTAAAAGAGTCCCATCTAACTTAAGTTCTCCCTCTGAGAAGGTAAATATATCACCAGATTCATTTTCTTCAATGGAAAAATCATCCTTAATTTCGCCCTTGACCTTAGATTTTTTTACAGACATGTTCATTCATAATTCCTCCCTATGTATTAAAATGCGAAGAAATAATAGATTATATAAGCCTTATCATATTCAAAATTATTTACCCCTTCATATAAGATATATGCAAATATTAAAATATATAAATAGTTTAATATGAAAAAATTTAAATTTTTTTATATATTCATAGGTTTCTAGGTTCATATTTTAGAATAAAAATAGGTTTAAATGTTTCTAGGAAAATAGGTTTATGGGAATATATTTTTCTAGGTAAGTATGTTTATAGAAAAATATTTACCTAGGAAAATATTTAAATATGTAAATATTTATAGGAAAAATGAGGGTTTGAGGTAGATGAGTGAAAACTTACATAGAATATACTATGGTAGAATTTAATATTGGCAGGAATAAAAGATTGCTTAGTACATTTCTTGTTTTAAGTAAATAATTAATAGGGTATAATATTATGTATGTTAGGTGTGACAAGCCAAAGGAGCGATGAGTTTGAATTTAGAACAGCAAATTATTGATGAGATATTAGAAATATGCCATAAGCATAAAAGTATTAATAAAGTTATTCTCTTTGGATCTAGAGCACGAGGAGATAATTTGCCGAAAAGTGATATTGATCTGGCTTTGTATTGTGAAAATTCAATATCTGAATTTATTGAAGACATAGAAATGAATACAAGTACTTTATTAGAATTTGACTTTTCAGATATGAAAGATATTAATGATGAATTTTTCATTGAACAAGTTGAAAAAGAGGGGATAATTATTTATGAGAAGCATTGATTTTAAATATATGAATCTAAAGAAAGCTTATGATAGACTTGTTGAAGTAAGCAGATTATATGATGGAAAGAACGACATAATAAGGGATAGCTTGATTCAAAGATTTGAATTTACATATGAACTTACTCATAAGACACTTAGAGAATTTATGAAATATTTGGGGGTAACTCTTGAAAATTCATTTCCACGTACAATTTATAAAAAAGCATATGTAAATAATCTAATATCAGATGATAAAGTTTGGATTAGTTTATTAGAAGATAGAAATTCTACATCACATATATATAATGAAAGTTTGGCAAATGAAATTGCTAGTAGAATAGTAAAGGAATATGTTAATGCAATAGGAGAATTGGTTGAAAATTTAGAAAAGCTTTTATAAAGAATTTATGGAGTTGTGGATGTGTTTACTTAGCCAAAGTTTATGAAGGATGCAATCAGAAACAGCTATAAAGTAAAAGATAAAAATTTGATTAATAATGCAGATAAAGCATCATTAAAATCAAAACGAAGTGGAAAGAATCAAGTAACCATATGGAAGCCAGAATTAAATATGGATTAAAAATAATGCAAAATTAATACATAGTTTCATACTGAAATTTAGATCAGGATATTACATAAATAAAAATATTTTCAATATACATATGAAATATCAATGCGTTGTACCGACGGGTATACCACTTACCGTCGATACAACGTATTTTTTGTGGAATAATATGTGGACTATAGATACCCCAACTTATGCATATAACTCGCCGAAATCATAAATATTTTGATTCCGAAAAGCTATGAAAATATCGCTGAAGGTTCTAAGCAGCAGGTTGTAGCCACTTTAGCATGCTCCAACTTTCCGAGGGAAGCTCGACTCATTACATTCGCTGAGGAAGTTCGAGAACCCAAAATAAAATTTTGGACTCTCACTTCACAAGCTAAAATGGAACAACCTACAGCTAAGAACCTTTAACAGCTCATTTTCAAATGTTTTCTTCACAAATATATTTATGATTTCTAGTGAAGATATGAACTTAAAGTTTTAGTAAATTTGTAAATACATTTATCTAATAAGTTGAATTCTTAAATTGTTTATCTATATCCACAACTTGAAATTTACTTATACCTTGAAATATATGCCATACTAGAAAGTAGAAACATTTTTGCGCAGCAGGCATTTAAAAATGAGCTGTTAAAAGTGCCTTATTGTAGTTTGTCCTACTTATGCTTGTCACACTGAAGGTGGGAGCAAGCATAAGTTGCGATAACCTGCAATTTAGCACTTTCAGCGAAATTTTTATAGTCCTGCGAAGCAACAATGTTTCTTCTTTCGGTGTACTATATGCATAAGTCTATATCTCAAGTTGGATATCTATAGTACAAAAGTATTAAAAAATTCTTATATTTGTTAGTTTACATATGGAACAAATGTTATAAAGTGCTATAATAAAAAATGTTTGGATATTAAATATTTTTTGCCATATATAAGTTTAAATAGTATAATTCATTCTTTATAAAACTATATATTGAAAAAATGATTCTTCATCATAATTCTAAAAATATTGCAAGAATTATAGCTATGATTGTGCATTGTGAATTGTAAATTGTGCATTATGAACTGAATTGTGCATTGCAGTATATATTTTAAGATAAATTTTTATGAATTAAACTTTTGAAACATGTATATTAATCTCTTTATAAGGATGTGGAACAATGTCGTTTTTGCAATTTAATTTTTGTATTTTTTTATTTATATTGATTTTGGCATATTATTTTTTGCCTAAGAAGTTTCAATGGATATGTTTACTTATTGGAAGTTATATTTTTTATGTATCTGCTGGTATAAAGACTGTTGGATATATAATTTTTACGACTTTGACGGTCTGGATTGGAACAATTATGATAAGTAAAATTAGCGAAAATATGAAGATTGAATTAAGTGAAAGAAAAGAAACGCTGACACCTGAAAGCAAGAAACAAATAAAGACTTTAGCAAAGAAAAAGCAAAGAATAATTTTCTGGTGTGTTTTATTAAGTAATTTTGGAATTCTAGCGTTTTTAAAATACTTTGATTTTTTATCAAAAAACATTACAGGATTATTTAACATAGTAACTCATCATGGAGCAGTACCAATGAAGTTGAATTTGTTACTACCATTAGGAATATCTTTCTATACTTTTCAGTCTATGGGATACCTAATTGATGTATATAATGGAAAATATAAAGCAGAAAAAAACTTATTTAAATTTGCACTGTTTATTTCATTTTTTCCTCAAATTGTACAAGGCCCTATTAATAGATTTGATAAATTATCAGAACAGCTATACAAGACTCGAAGATTTGATTGGCAGAAATTTAAATATGGGCTGCAATTGATCTTATGGGGACTTTTTAAGAAGATGGTAATTGCAGATAGAGCAATTACATTAGTTAATGAAACATTTAAGAACTATGATAATTATGGTGGTGCAATTACAGTAGTAGGAATTTTATTCTATTCGCTGCAGCAATATGCAGATTTTTCAGGTGGAATTGATGTGGCTATGGGAATCTCTGAATTGCTCGGAATAAATATGGCTGTGAATTTTAGAAGACCTTATTTTTCAACTTCACTATCAGAATTTTGGCGTAGGTGGCATATTACCCTAGGTGCTTGGATGCGCGATTATATATTTTATCCTCTAGCTCTTTCAAAGAAAATGTCTAAGGTATCAAAACTAGCAAATAAACATCTTGGAAGGAAAGCAGGAAGAATCATCCCAGTTGCATTTTCTAACTTAGTGGTATTTTTAGTTGTTGGCATCTGGCATGGAGCTTATTGGCATTATATAGCGTGGGGATTATATAACGGTATTGTGATTGCCTTTAGCACTATTGCAGAACCTTTTTATGAATGGTTAAAAAGGGTAACTAAAGTAAATACTGAATGCTTCTCATATCACTTGTTTAGGATATTAAGAACGTTTTTTATTGTAAATTTAGGATGGTATTTTGATAGGGCAAGTAATCTGAATTCTTCACTTTACATGTTACATAATACCGTAGCAAATTTTAAAGTTACTCAATTACTTGATGGTACAATTTATAAACTTGGACTTAAAGAGCAGGATTTTAGAATTTTATTTTGGGCAACTATTATTTTAGTTGCAGTAAGTGTATTACAAGAAAGAGGAGTAAAGATACGTGAATTTTTATCTAAGCAAAATTTAGTTTTTAGGTGGGCAGTATTTTATGCATTAATTTTTGCTGTCATAAGCTTTGATGCTAGTTCTGGAAATTTGCTAGGAGGATTTATGTATGCGCAATTTTAAATATAAATGGTTTAGTGGAATAATATTTATAATGGTTTTCATTATTTTAAGTTATGGTTTAGCATTTGCCCTAGTACCAAAAGGTAATTATTCACGAATGACTATGCGTGAAATGTATTCCGATAAAAAAGATTTTGATGTGGTATTTGCAGGCGCTTCCCTATCTAATAGGGATATCAACCCATATATTATGGATAAGGAATTAGGAGTAAATACTTTTAATTATGCATTTTCTCAGCAGATGTTTGTAGGGACTTACTATTCACTGAAAGAAATGTTTAATTATCATAAGCCTAAACTAATTGTTTTAACTGTTGATCCAGATAATTTTACCAGCAAGGAAGAAAAGCCAATAGTATTTCTTGCAGTTTCCTTATATATGAAATCATTTTTAAATAAGCTTGAATATTATTTTGCATCGTCTCAAGATGGTTCTTATTTAGACAGGCTATTTCCGTGGCGTGGATATGATGTAAAATCACCTCTTGATGTTGTAAACAATATTTATGGAAAGTTTGATTCTTTTTATACAGATTATCCAAAGCCAGGACAAGTAGAAGCTATGGAAAACAATAAAAATGGTTATGTAGGAAAAGGATTTGTAAAGGTTGATCCTAGTGATGAAAAGGGAACTCTAAATTACGATAATTTAAAACTGCCTCCGGCTAATAAAAATATAAGCGATATAAATACAAAAGATACGGAATATTTAAAAAAGATATCACAATTATGTAAGGAGAACAATTGTGAGCTAATCCTTCTAAGTACACCATTTCCTACATTTCAAATTCTCAGAGTGAAAAATTACTTTGAATTTGATAAGAAGGTGGCAGATATAGCAAAGGATTTAAATATTGAATATTACAACTATAACTTAATTAAACCAGAAGTGTTTAAGTTAAAAAATAATTATTTTTCTGATACTGAACACTTGAATACTAATGGCGCAGAGGCTTTCTCTAAATCACTGGCATCTTTCCTAAAAATGCGCGAAAATGGTGACGATATGAGCAAATATTTTTACAAACAAGATGAGTATTATGCATCAATAGATTATGTTTCATCTGCGTGGTTTAATTGGAAAAAGAATGGTAGTATTATAACACTATCAGGGGATTCTCTTCATGGATCTAAAGTTACACCAGAATACCAATTTGTATTACTAGATTCAGAAACTGGACAGGAGCATATCATACGAGATTATGATAAAAATCCAGATTTTGTTTTTGATTCCGAGTCTTATAAGAAGTTTAAAATACGAGTAAATGCTAGGGCAAAAGGATCTAATAATAATGAAGTTATTCGTCATTATGATGAAGATGTCTCCAAAGAAGAGTTATATAAAAGATAATGTAAAGTAAGCTATGAAAAAATAGATTATGGAGGAAATATTATGGAAAAAAGTATTTTATCTTATCTTGAAAGCTCAGAAAGGAACTTTCCTAATAAAGTTGCTTTTTCTGATGGCAAATATGAATTAACTTATCATGAATTGGTTGAAGCAGCTAAAAGTATTGGGAGCTTTTTGATAGAAAATATAGGTATGCGTAAAGCTGTTGTTGTTTATATGGAAAAAGGCTCAAGAAATATTTCAGCATTTATGGGTGCAGCGTATGCAGGTTGTTTTTATGTTCCACTGGATGCTCAAATGCCTGTGGAGCGTATTAATATAATATTAGATACATTGAAGCCAGCAGCTATAATTTATGATGACAAAACAGAAAAATATCTTTCGCTTATAGAAACGGATTGCATAAAGGTATTGTATGATGAAATTCATATGTTACCACAAAATGAAGAAAAATTAGAGACTGCAAGAAGACAAATGATCGATACTGATCCTTTGTACATCCTCTTTACAAGCGGATCAACAGGGATTCCAAAAGGTGTTATTGTATGTCATAGATCTGTAATTGATTATGCAGACTGGGTAGTTAAAACTTTTGAGTTGAATGAAAATACTACTTTTGGAAATCAGACACCATTTTATTTTAGTATGTCTGTACTAGATATATTTTCAACTATTCGAAGTGGAGCAACATTATATATTATTCCTAAAATGTTATTTTCATTTCCAGTAAAATTACTTGAATTCTTAAAAGAAAAAGAAATTAACACAATTTATTGGGTTCCATCTGCATTAAGCATAGTGGCTAATTTAGGAGCCTTAGATGTCATTAAGCTGCCTCATTTAAAGAACGTTTTATTTGCAGGAGAGACAATGCCTACTAAACAGCTTAATATATGGCGTAGACATGTTCCGGATGCGGTATATGCAAATTTGTTTGGACCAACTGAAATTACAGATATAGGGATATATTATATAGTTGATAGAGAGTTTAATGATGATGAACCTATCCCAATAGGGGTGCCATGTGATAATGTAGATGCTTTGGTTGTGGATGAAGATAGACAACTTGTTGAGGAATGTGGAAAAGTTGGAGAATTGTTAATTCGTGGATCGTTCTTGGCTTGTGGATATTATAATAATCCAGAAAAAACAAGGGAAGCATTTATTCAAAACCCATTAAATAAGAGCTATCCTGAAACTGTTTATTGTACAGGAGATTTAGTTTACTGGAATGAAAATAGAGAATTAGTATATGTTTCACGTAAAGATTTTCAAATTAAACATATGGGAAATAGAATAGAATTAGGCGAAATAGAAAATGCAATGAGTGCATTAGAAGACGTGGACATGTGTTGCTGTCTATATAATAAGGAAAGTGATCAAATTGTTGCTGTATATTCAGGGAACTTGGAGACTAAAAAACTATCTCAGAATTTAAAGAAAAAGCTGCCACGCTATATGCTGCCTAATGTCTGCTATAACAGAAGCACTATGCCACTCAATATGAATGGAAAAATTGATCGTAAAAAGCTAATAGAAGAATATGTAAAATAAAGGAGAGAGCTATTATGGAAAAGTTAATTGAATTATTACAAGGTGTTAGAGATGATGTTGATTTTAGTACATGCACAACTTTAGTTGATGAAGGGATTTTGGATTCATTTGATATTGTTGAAATTGTTAATGTAATTGATGAAGAATATGATATTGAAGTTCCTGCAATTGAAATAGTTCCTGAAAATTTTAATAGCGCAGAAGCAATTTTTAACTTGATACAGCGTCTTTTAGAGGAATAAATTTTATTATAAGTTAGATGGCGAGATTGAAAATTATAATTATATAAAAGTACTGCACTAAATTATGTTTAGTGCAAATTTTGTTTTAAGCAAGTGATATATGGGGTATAATATAAGATAATTATCAACACTATTGAAATGAAATTTACAAACGGTCTAATTAAAAAGAGGTGGTCACTTGAAAAAAATTGTTATACTTTTATGTTTGTTCTGGATGGGATTTATATTTTATATGTCAGGAAATAACGGAACAATTTCTCATGAACAAAGCACTAAGGTGGTTAACATAATTGAAAATGCTCAAGGAAATCAGGAAAAGTCACAATCTGAAAATAAAGATAAAGCAGTAAATAACAGCAACAGCTCACAGCAAAATAAGAACAACATTAATGTTCAGCAGGCAGAAGCAAGTAACTTAGATCATATAGTAAGAAAAAATGCTCATGCATTTATGTATATGGTACTAGCGATTCTAGTTTGTGGTGCATTTTTTTCCTATAATAAAAGTGGAAAAGGTATGATAATTTACATATTGTTTATTTGTTTATTTTATGCTGTAACTGATGAGTTCCATCAATCTTTTATACCAGGAAGGACTTCATTAGTTAGTGACATTTTGGTTGATTTTATGGGAGCGTTGATTGGATTGGGATTATTTTATTTTTCTTATTATAAGATTTATAAAAGAAATAGATTATAAAGAAAAAAGTACGTAGTTAAAAAATTACGTGCTTTTTTCTTTATGTATAGATACCAAATTTAAAACTGCATTTATGTATGACTTACCGAAATTATAAATATTTGATTCCGAAAAGCTATGAAACTATCACAAAATATATATATTTGTTTTTATAATTTATTAGGGCAAGGTTGATTTAAAATTCTCGTTGCTTCACCAGTTGTTAAAATAATTTCACAATAGAATAAAATTTCATGTTATACTATAAATAGGATATAATTGACAAAAAAAGATAAGATGACTAATATGGGGGACATAATCATGAGTAAAAAAATAAAAAAAGCGATAATTCCTGCGGCAGGATTAGGTACAAGGTTTCTTCCAGCAACTAAAGCAAAATCTAAGGAAATGCTACCTATAGTAGATAAACCAGCAATTCAGTATATTGTGGAAGAAGCAATAGCTTCTGGAATTGAAGAAATTCTTATTATAACTGGAAGGCACAAAACATGCATTGAAAATCATTTTGATAAGTCAGTGGAACTTGAAGCAGAATTAGCTAAAAATAATAAGGATGAGTTACTAAAGATAGTCAGGGATATATCAGGTATGGCAAATATTCATTACATAAGACAGAAAGAACCACGAGGATTAGGACATGCTATTTATTGTGCTAGGGCATTTGTAGGAAATGAGCCTTTTGCAGTATTGCTTGGAGATGATATTGTTTATACAAATGAGTACCAAAAGCCTTGTTTAAAGCAGCTTATAGATTGTTATAGTGAATATAAAACAAGTATATTAGGAGTGCAAGCAGTAGAACCAGAGCATGTATCAAGGTATGGAATAGTTAATGGAATAAAAATTGAGGATAGAGTTTCAAAGGTTAAGGGATTAGTGGAAAAACCAAATATTAAAGATGCTTTATCTAATACTGCAATTCTTGGAAGGTACATAATAACACCACAAATATTTGATGTGTTAAGCAGAATTAAACCTGGAAAAGGTAATGAAATACAGCTTACAGATGCATTATTAGAATTGCTTAAAGAGGAAGCAATTTATTCATATAACTTTGAAGGCATAAGATATGACGTGGGAGATAAACTTGGATATCTAAAAGCTACAGTAGAATACGCATTAAGAAATTCAGAACTTAGAGATGGATTTACTGATTACTTAAAGAGTATAGTTATTTAAGTTTTGAAATTTAAGTTGAATTAATTAAAGAGGAAAATAATGAGTATATTAAGTTTAAAAAATATTAGCAAATATTATAAAGTAAAAAGTAGTGAAAAAGTTTATGTGTTAAAAGATATTAATTTATCTTTTGACAAAAACGAATTAGTGGCGATTATAGGGGAATCAGGTAGTGGGAAGTCTACATTAATGAATTTAATAGGCGGATTGGATTCTAAATATAATGGAGAATTATTTGTAAACGGAGATAATATTAAAAAGTTTAAGAAAAGAGAGCTTGATGAGTATAGAAAAAATAAGATTGGGTTTGTCTTTCAAAGCTTTAATTTAATACCTCATTTATCTATTTTAAACAATGTAGCAATAGCTATGACGCTATCTAATGTAAAGAAAAAAGAGAGAGTTAAGCGTGCAAAAGAATTGTTAATAGAACTGGGGTTAAAAGATCATATAAATAAGAAGCCTAATCAGTTATCAGGAGGTCAGAAACAAAGGGTAGCTATTGCAAGAGCATTAGTGAATGATCCTGAAATAATTATTGCAGACGAACCTACAGGAAGTCTGGATTCAAAGACATCAATGCAGGTTCTAGAAATAATGAAGAGTATAGCTAAAGCTGGTAAACTTGTGATTATGGTTACTCATTCTGAAAAAGTAGCATCTTGCTGCAGCAGAGTAATTAAAATAGCTGATGGAAGTATAAATGAGGATAATAAATCCTTTGAATTGGAAGCTGCTGTTGGCGATGAGAAGAGCTATGAAGGAAGCAGATATATTAGGAAAAGGGGAAAAAGTTTAAATTCTTTTAATGCAATAAAGCTGGCACTTACTAATATGAAGGAAAAGGCAATAAGAAATATATTTATTTCTATAGGCTCAAGCATAGGAATAATGAGTCTTATCTTGATGCTGGCTTTTGGAAATGGAATTAAGGCTTATTTTAATAGAACTATGAATAGTTATGTTAATCCTCTAGTAATAGAGGTTAATATGCCTAGTGATGATTCTGAAACAGTTGACTTAGATATTGCGACTATACAGAAGCCTGACATTAATAAACAAACTCCATTTAAAGAAGAAGATATAAAAAAGCTATCAGAAATAGAAAATGTATCTTCTATAGAAAGGGGATTTAATGAAATATCTTTAGGAGCAGATTCCTTAAGCTATAATGGAAAAGGAAGCAATGTCATGAGGCTTTCAACCATATCTTCAAATATAACAGAATCAAATCTTAAAGAAGGAACATTACCTAAGGATGGAGAGATACTGATAAATAAAACTATAAGTGATAAAGTTGGAGAAGACGTCATTGGTAAAAAGGTGACTTTGAGCATTTTAGTAAATCAAAAGGTATTAAAAAAAGAATTTGTTGTAAGCGGAATTTATACTACAGCTGGTGGAGATTTAACTTCAATTATGAAGTCTGTCTTTTTAAACTATTCAGATTTAGAAAACTGGTATTCAGAGAATAAATATGAATTAAAGTCTAATGTAATGTATTTAAATACACCTAGTGAAAAATATACTGATGGAATAAAAGAAAAGGTTAAGGAACTTGGATATTCAGGGTCTTCACAAGAGCAAATGTTAAATATGTTCAATTCAATGATAAGTATTTTAACTTATGTATTATCAGGAATTTCAGCGGTATCTTTGGTGGTATCTGCAATTATGATTGTAGTGATTATGTATATTAGCGTTGTAGAAAGAACTAAGGAAATAGGCATAATTAAAGCCATAGGGGGACGTGGAAAGGATATAAGAAAGATTTTTGTTTTAGAAGCGTTCTTAATTGGCTGCTTTAGCGGGATTATTGGACTTGCTTTTGCATATGCATTAATGAGAGGAATAAATATCAAGTCAATTAAATTATTTGGCATCAATTTAGTTTTGATAAAGAAGTCATATGCTGCTTTTGGATTAACATTAAGCATTGTTATAAGCGTTCTAGCGGGATTATTGCCAGCTAATAAAGCAGCCAGATTAGATCCAGTAGAATCTTTAAGAAGAGAATAGATAATATGTAATATATATTGTCCAAATAATTCTTCATTATAATTCTAAAAATATTGGAAAAAATTTAGCTGTAATTGTGAATTGAGAATCGTGAATTGAGAATCGTGAATTGTGAAATGTGAAATGTGAATTATAAATTGAGCATTGTGAATTGAGAATCGTGCATTGAAACATATATATAAAATAAACCTTTGGATGCCTAACCTCCAAAGGTTTATTTCTTTTAATTTAATTCAAAAAGAGCCCCGCCTAATAAAGCATATGCTTGTCCGTTAGTGATATAAACAGTTACAGATGCACTTTTTTGCAATAATTCGACTTTTATAGTGGTAGAATATGATGTTACTTTATCGCCAGATACATTTATCTTATATTTTTTGTAGAAATCAGAAGAAGTCATAGTTCCTTTTTTTATTGATGGAACAGGAACAGTTGTATTATAGTCATTAAAGGTTATTGAATTACTATCAATAGTTATGCTTTTTCCTTCGCATAAAGCTATTGTTTCATCATCTAATTTAGTACCCTTGTAAACAACATCGCCAACAGTCCAAGTTCTATATAAATCTTCATATGACGAATCGGTATCATCCTTTGATCCAGAATTACCAGATGAACTACCACCTGATCCACCTGATCCGCCAGAACCTCCTGATGAAGTAGATGTTGCTGTATTAGTAGTACTTGTAGTAGCATTTTGATTTGCTGTAGATGTAGTTACTTTTTCGCCATTTTGACCAAAAGTATAACTTACGCCGTTAATAGTTATAGTTCCGGTTTTCATTGCTCCAGAGTCACTTAAATAATAAGTTTTACCGTTTAATTCAAGTAAGCCAGTTTTCATATCTCCAGATGAATTTAGATAATACCAAGCTCCATTGTTTAAAAGCCAGCCAGCTTGCATATCTCCAGATGGATTAGTATAATACCATTTACCGCCATCGCTAATCCAGCCAGTTTTCATTTCGCCAGATGATGCTAAGTAATACCATTTGCCACCATCATTAACCCAGCCTGTTTTCATTACAGAATTTGAATCAAAAAAATACCAGCTACCATTGATTAATTTCCAACCAAATACTGTAGTATCTCCATCACTGTAGCTCCAGCTACCATTATCAGCTTGTCTCCAAGCAGCTGATGCTTTTGTTGGCATTATAACAGCAGCAGTAGCTATAAGGGTTATTGCAGCTGCAAAAACTAAGTTTTTTAATTTAAGATTTTTCATTTTAACACTCCTCAAAATACTTAATTAGTTATGCTCAAAATTCACAATAGCGTATTCGATTCTATTACATATGTATAACTATGTGAAGTTTGAAATATACATATATATAATTTACCATTTAAACATGTAAATTTCAAATTATTATAAATGATGGAAGGGTAATTAATATATAAAACTATAATAGTGCAGTTTTTCTTGAATAATTTTACAGTTGAATAAAAAAACAGATTCTTAAGCTATTTTTAATGACTCAAAAATTTTTTCTATCGGCGTACCGCTTGCGGCAGCTTTGTAAATATATATTACTTTGGACTTTTCTAAATTTTTTTTAGCAGCTTTATATCCAGTATTAAAGTGAAGAGAATCAATACAGTATATTTTGCAATAAGTATAATTTACTAACATTATAATTAGATATCTATTAATGCTTTTTCCACTTCTTACTTGATATCCATCTAGTCCTAAGTACGTTTTGCAATCTCTAAAAAATGGTTCGATTGCCCATCGGTCGGTATATTGAGTTAAAATATCTAACGGTGCTAATGATTTCTCTAAGGAAATAAAAGTTTTCAATGCGCCATCTTTTTGGAAAGCATCTTTAGGATAACTTAAAACAATAGAAACATTCTTTCTATCTTTTAAGTTGCCAACATAATTGTAAATGTAGTATTGCTTGTCTTTGACGGTGACGAGGTCAAAGTCTTCAATCTTTAATAATGTAGCAAACTTATGAAGTTTTATTCCTAGTCTTTCATGGCCATACGGAAAAATGACCCTATTAGTTTTTAAAGCACCAATATAGCTATAGCCGGCTTTTTCAGAAGCATTAAAAATATCCTTACAACTATACCAACTATCTGCTAACACATAGCCTTTATTTTCAGGCTTTGGAAGTGTTGTAATTAATTTTTGAGTTAATTCTATTTTACTCATATATTCTTTATCATAGATATCAATTGAGTATGGTAGCACTAATCCGTCACACGATAGTAAAGAAACTACTATTTGATGACCATATACATTCTTACCTTTTAAATGAGAATTATGAAACGAACACTTTTCAATTGGATTTTTAGCCTTTGACGAGGGCTTTGTCTTTTCAGAAATAGTGTCATCAATAATAAAGTATATTGGCTGTTTGGATTCTCTTGATTTAGCCCAAATAAGTTCTATGATATATGCTTTTAATGCTCTTTCTAAAAGTTTTTCATTCCAATTACTATTTGAAAAAAATCTAGTAATACTAGTTCGATGTTTCGAAGGAACAAGCTCCGCTATGTCGGAAATTTTACCGTTATAACCTTTTGATATCATAGCATTCATTATATTTTCTAAATGCCTTAATTGAGGCTTAGTTAAGTAAAAATCAAAATTTAGTTGTTTTAAAAAATTGTATATTGATAGCTCATCTGATATAATTGTGTTCTGAAACATTTATGTATAGCTCCTTGCTGTCATTGTTGTGTGGTAACTCAATTATAACAAGGATTTATCATAGATGTTTTTTTATTTTATTCAGTTGTAAAATTATTCAAGTGTTTTTGCACTATTATAGTATAAAATAAGAAAATTGAAATAAATAGCAATTTTTAATTGAAAAACTATTCATATATGGGCATAACGTGGAAAAAATATTGTAATTGACCCATAAATGATATATTATAGAATATGTATACTGTTATATGGAAGAGAATATAGTTAAAATATTGAAAGGGGAAAAATAAGAATGAAAATGAAAAAATTATTATCAATGGGAGCACTTGGATTAGTAGTAGCTACATCCACTTCAATAGGGGCATTCGCGGCTGATAGACCTAGTAAGGAAAAAGTTCAAAATGATATGATCGGTATGTTTATATCAAATAAAAGTCCATTAGCTTACGATGTTAATGGAAGTACAAAAGTTGGAGATGTTATTAATATCGAAAAATTTAAAACAATAATAAGCAAATATGAAGGGAATAAAACAAAATATCCTAACCTAAATAAAGCATTAGGTTTTATTTCGGGTGATAAATCTCTTGTAGAGAATGCAGGAGTTATTGTTGATAATTTCAGCAAAGACGATATTGATAAATTAGTAGAAGAAGTTAGAAGTGTAGCAGATAGATTAAGAGATATCGAAAATGGACAAACAGGGATTGATAAATATGAACTCGAAGGTGATATCAAAGATTTAGTAAATGAAAAGAATCCTGATTTAGATGTATTATTTGGAAAAAATATTAATGGAAATATATCTATGTCAATTATGAAAGATAGTAAAGTAATTCTTCAACTTGATTCAGGGGATGCATATAAAATTAGTGACTTTCTTTATAACAATGCCTCTGAGTTGACTGGGTATGCAAAGCTTTTTAAATCAGTAGTTAAATAATAATGAAAACTAATTTGCTAAAAACTGTTGAAGTATTATTAGTATTTAGCATAGTATTTGCTATTGTGTCTATATTTCTAAAGTATGTAATTTTAAATGAATCTACTTATTTAAGCATATTTGATAAAAGTGGCGTTTATGCAGAAGTTAAAGACTCCATTTATAAAAAAATAGATAATCTTTTAAGTTCTAAAAATATCAATTTTGACATAAAAAAATCAATAATAACAGATGAGGATATAAAAAGAGAAACGAATAATGCGGTTTATGGAGTTTTAGAATATTTAAAAACAGGTGAAAATAATATTACTCCCCCAGATACATCTATTTATAAGCAAAGAGTGTCTGATATGTTAGATACTGTTATAAATGGAATGTTAAAGCCGTCTAATGGCGATTTGTCTTTTAATAGTAATTTTTATGTTAAAAATATGGCATATACTAAAAGTAGCTTAAAAGGTAATGAAATGAATTATCTTAAGAAAACAACAAGAGATGGACAAGATACTTTAGAAGTAGAGAAGCTAATGAGCAAAAGCGAAGCAGAAGCTAAGGTAAGAGAAATATTAAAAGAAAAAGGATTAACTGAAGAAGAAGCGATAGAGAAGGCAACAAAAAAAGGCATAACGGAAGAGCAAGCTTTAAAGATATTAGCTGGTTATGGAATAACAATTGATGATTATGGCTCGGGTGAAAATAACTCTGAGGCAACAACAAATGCGGATAGTAATGGTAATAGTAAAGTGAATGCACAAGATAGTAATGGTGGAAGTTCTAAAGATGCAACGTCATCAAAGAATGAAAATCAGGATTCTATAAGTGCTAAACAAGATAATAAAGGTGTTAAAACTCAACTAGACAACATAAAGAATAAATTGTTGGATGAAGCAAGCAAAAGTATCGATCAAGAAGTTGAAAAAATGAACTTCAATAAAGTTTTAGAATCAAGTAAGTTTCAAAAACTGGCTAAAGTAACATCAATAATTTATAGATTATTTTGGTTATTTATTATGATACCTATATTCATTATGGCTATATTAATAAAGATAAATGCTAAGGGGTTAAACTCTAGTTTAAAATACATAGGGATGGCATTTTTGTTTGCTGGGTTAATATTGGTTGCTGTAGCATCTAGTGTTTACTTCCTAAAAATTTATGAAAATATTAATATTAGTCCAGTTTATATCAAAGACACTGTTTATACTATAGTTAGACATAGTTTAATGGTACTAGCTGAATATGGGGCTGCAGCACTTGTTATTGGTTTGCTTATGCTTATTCCAACGAAGAAGTATTTGATTAAGTAAAATGTTTACTATTTATTTAAGTAAAGATAATTTTTGAATAATAAATTTTATAAGTTGATAACTAAAAAAGGAAGAGTATTAAGGAGGATAATATAGTAATGAAGAGTTCAAGATTAAAAAAAATAATTGCAGTTACAGTGGCAACACTAACGTTAACAGCTTTATCTCCAATAGGAGCATCAGCAGCATGGAAACAAGATTCTAATGGTTGGTGGAATACTGAAGGAGATTCGTATTCTACAGGCTGGAGATCTATAAATGGAAGCTGGTATTACTTTGATTCAGTAGGATATATGAAAACAGGCTGGGTAAATGATGGAGGTACATGGTACTATATGCAACCATCAGGAGAAATGAAGACAGGATGGATAAATGACGGAGGTACATGGTACTATATGCAACCATGGGGAGCAATGAAAACAGGCTGGGTAAATGATGGAGGTACATGGTACTATATGCAATCATCAGGAGCAATGAAGACAGGATGGATAAATTATGGAGGAGCATGGTACTTTGCATCATCATCAGGAGCAATGCAAACAGGTGTAGTTAAGGTTGATGGAAAAGTTTATTATCTTGCAGCAAATGGTGCGATGGCAACAGGTAGTGTTACTATCAATGGAACAACATATACTTTTGATAGCACTGGAGCAGCTACAGGAGATAAAATACCAACTACAGATAAAATATTTAATGGTAATGGAAGTGCTGTAACACAAGGTTCACAAAATCCAACTGATGTGATAGAAACAGAGTCATCAGGACATCATCATGGCGGTGGTGGATCGTCATCATCATATCTATCAGATTTAAATGATGGAGGCACTCATACTGGGGATTATACAATATATAATACCAGCGGAACATTTGGTGGAAGTAGTGAAGCTAATACTACTACAATAAATGGAAATATATCAATTAATGCATCTGCAGTATCAGGAAATACATTAATTCTACAAAATTTGAAAATTAATAGTGGAAAGCTAACAATTAATTTTGGAGAAGGTAACGTAATATTAGACAATGTAGTAGTAGATGGTGTTGATGTATCTAATGTAGGTCGTAATTCATTACATGTTCAAGGAAATTCTTCTATTAAAGATCTTAATGTGAGTGATGCAAACAATGATGCTCATATTGTTATAGACGGAAAAGCCAGCATAAAAAATACTGCAATATCTTCAGGAGCAGTACTTGAAGGAAAATTTGATAATGTATCAGTAAAAACATCATCGCCTGTAGCTATATCTGGAGCAATTAGTAACATAATAGTTGAAAATGCAGGAGCATCTATAGACTTAGAAAGTGGTTCAGTAGGAACTGTTTTAATTAAAGGAACAGCTACAAATACAAAATTTAATATTGGATCAGAAGTGGCAGTAGCTAATTTAAATGTTAATGCTCCTACAACTGTTACAGGAAAAGGAAAAATTATAACTGCCAATTTAGGTGCTGATACTGAAATGAGTATAGAACCATTAACAGTAGGAGCTATTGCAGGAGTAAAAGTAACTGTTGAAGGAGTGGCTATGTCTCCTGATAAAATAAAAACAATAACAAAAGTTCCAACAGATTTAACTGAAATCGAGGATGATAGTGCATTCCAAGAGGATATTAACAGCAAGTATGCAGCTTATGCAAAGGTTACTATAAATAAAGCTAATGAAGAATCTACAGATGGAAAAATTAGTTTTAAAGTTAAATTTAATGAGAAAGTTGACAACAGCAAAACAGGAAACGATTATGTTACACAAGATATATTAGTTACTAATGCAGATGGAACAGATAAAGATATAGAGTATAACAATGGCGAGTATACTGTTCCGGTAAATTCAATAGTATATTCTACTGCTCGTGTATATAGAAATGGACAAGTTGGATATGTAACTTCAGTAAATACAATAAAATAACAAATAGATAAAAATATTATCCCTTGCTAAATTAATAGTTTAGTGGGGGATATTTTTTGTAATTATAATAAAAATAAGGGAAAAATTTTTTACGTTCTATAATTTATTATGTTTGCTTTCTTATTTTTTTATATCTGCTATAATATTACTTGTCGCTATTTTTATTTCTAGCGAAGAGAAATATTGGGGAAAGTGTTAGGCACAATCCAATAAATAACAAGTCGATTTGCCAGGATATTTTCCATTATACTACGTCGGCAAATTGACCTAATAGGCCCGCTATGAGGGCGATTTGTCTCCTTGCTTGATGAAAAATATCCATGGCAACTTTAGACTTGTTACTTATTTTCATGTGCCTTATTCTATATAAAATAAAGTTTGTTATATATATTGTAAAAATAAATCTTCATCATAATTCTAAAAAATACTGTAAGAATTCTAGACGTAATTGTGAATTGTGAATTGTGAATTGCGAATTGTGAATTGTAAAATATATATAAGTTAAGAGGCATTAAAGAAAAAGAGAAGTCCAAAACTAACAAAAAGATTTTGGGTTAAGCATAAGTAATATGGCAGTGGGAGTGGATTTACTAGGATATGTATATCTGCTGCTAAATAGAATGTCAAATTAGTCTTTCAGATTTTTATCGCAGAGATTAAAAAGTCAGATTTATAAAAAACATCTGACTCAGTAGTCGCGTGAGATTTTACTTTGAGAGCGAGTAATTAAAGTTAGATTTATTATTACTTTGGATTACGTCTTAAAACGATAATTGCAGAAAGGAGTGGAAAAGGTGAGACCATTAGCTGATTTGATGAGACCTAATAAATTAGAAGATTTTGTAGGTCAGCAGCATATATTAGGGCAAGGAAAGCCATTATATAACTTGATAGCTGGAAAAAACATATGTAATTGCATATTTTACGGACCACCAGGAACTGGAAAAACAACTTTGGCGAATATAATGGCTAATTATGTAGATAAGAAATTTTATAAATTAAATGCAACAGTTGCATCAGTTAAGGATATTCAGGACATAACTAATAATATAGATAGCTTATTAAATTATAATGGAGTTGTTTTGTATATTGATGAACTTCAACATTTTAACAAAAAGCAGCAGCAGGCATTGTTAGAATTTATAGAAGATGGAAGAATAACTTTGATTGCAAGTACAACTGAAAATCCATATTTTGTTATACACAAAGCTATAATAAGCAGATGTAATATATTCTCTTTTAAGCCTCTAACTACAGGTGACATAATAGTTGGTCTTAAGAGGTCTATACAAAAGCTTATAGATGAAGGGATAGAAATAGAATATTCAGATGAGGCGCTGGAGTATATTGGAGAAATCTCTCAAGGTGATTATAGAAAGGCTTATAATATTTTAGAGCTGGCTGTAAACTCTCAGGTTAAGCAGGTTAGAGTTATTTCGAGCGAATATATTGAAAGTCTAGGCCAATCAAGTATGCGGGCTGATTCTAGTGGAGATGAATTTTATAATTTATTAAGTGCTCTTCAAAAAAGTATAAGGGGCAGTGACCCTAATGCAGCAGTACACTATCTAGCTAGATTGATTAAAGGAGGAAATCTAACTGCTATAATTAGAAGAATATCTGTTATTGCAGCAGAAGACATTGGTCTTGCATTTCCAAATGCATTATCTGTTGTTAATTCTGGAATAGAACTTTCGCTAAAGGTTGGACTTCCGGAGGCAAGAATAATTCTTTCAGAAATAGTTGTATATTTAGCAACGCTTCCTAAATCTAATAGTGCATACTTAGCGATAGATTCTGCTATGAGTGATCTAGAAAACATTAACTTTGGAGATGTTCCAATGCATTTAAAGGATGCTCATTACTCTGGAGCAGCAAACCTTGGTGTTGGTGGCTATAAATATCCTCATGATTATCCTAATCATTATGTAAAACAGAGTTATTTACCGCAAGAACTGCTTGGAAAGATTTATTATAATGAACAAAATAATAAATATGAAGAGAGTTTGAGGAAATACTGGGCAGAAATAAAAAAATAATAGCAATTATCGTTTGACAAAAGCCGAGTATTTTGGTAAGATATAAGCGAATTTAATATATCTTTTATAATACTAGAAAAACAAAGAAATATCAACAAAAAACGAAAAGGGGTGAAGAAATAATGAAACTTTCAACTAAAGGAAGATATGGAGTTAGAGCTATGGTTGACTTAGCATCTAATTATGGTGGTGCCCCCGTTTCAATAAAAACTATATCAAAGAGAGAAAATCTTTCGGAATACTATTTAGAACAGTTATTTAGCCCGCTTAGACGTGCTAATATGATTAGAAGTATAAGAGGTGCTCAAGGTGGATATGTTCTATGTAAACCGCCAAAAGACATAACGGTTGGCGATATTATGACTATTCTTGAAGGGCCAGTTGAGATAGCAGATTGTATTGATGGTGTTGAGTGCGATAGCTCGGATTGCTGTGCAACCAAAGCAGTTTGGGAGAAGATTAAAAGAAGCATAGACGATGTTATGAACTCAATTACATTACAAGATATACTTGATGATTATGAGACAATTAAAAACAATAAGAATAATATTAAGATAGTGGATAGGAGTGAATGATTATGAAGAACGTATATATGGATTATTCAGCTACAACTTATGTAAAGCCAGAAGTATTAGAAGAAATGCTTCCTTATTTTACTGAAAAGTTTGGTAACCCATCTTCATTTTATGGAATATCAAGAGAAACAAAAAGAGCTATAGATAAGGCAAGAGAACAGATAGCAGAGGCGTTAAACTGTTTACCTGATGAAGTGTATTTTACAGGTGGCGGATCAGAGGCTGATAACTGGGCTATAAAAGGTATCGCATCAGCTCATAAGAATAAAGGAAACCATATAATAACAACTAAGATTGAGCACCATGCAGTTCTTCATACTTGTGAATACTTAGAGAAGAATGGTTTTGATGTTACATATTTAGATGTTGATGAAGAAGGTTTCATAAATTTAGATGACTTAAGAAATGCTATAACCGATAAGACAATTTTAGTAAGTATTATGTTTGCTAATAATGAAATAGGAACAATTCAACCTATAAAAGAAATTGGAGAAATCTGTAGAGAAAAGAAAGTTTTCTTCCATACAGATGCAGTTCAGGCTGTTGGAAATGTTCCTGTTGATGTTAAAGAAATGAATATAGATATGTTATCACTTGCAGGTCATAAGATTTATGGACCAAAAGGTATTGGAGTTCTTTATATAAAGAAGGGAATTAAAATTGATAATTTAATTCACGGTGGAGCTCAAGAAAAGAATAGAAGAGCAGGTACAGAAAATATTGCTTCTATCGTTGGACTTGGTAAAGCTCTTGAACTTGCTACTAATAATTTGGAAGAGCATATGAAAAGATTAACTGCGTTAAGAGAAAAATTAATAGCTGGTTTACTTGAAGTTCCATACACTAAATTAAATGGACCAAGAGGAGATAAGAGACTTCCTGGAAATGTTAATGTATGTTTTAGATTTATTGAAGGTGAATCGATTTTATTATCATTAGATTTTAAAGGGGTTTGTGCATCAAGTGGTAGTGCTTGTACTTCTGGTTCTTTAGATCCATCACATGTATTACTTGCAATTGGGCTTCCTCATGAAATTGCTCACGGATCATTAAGACTTAGTATGGGAGAAGGTTCAACAGAAGAAGATGTAGATTATGTTCTTGAAGTTGTACCACCAATTATTGAAAGATTAAGAAATATGTCACCATTATGGGATGACTTTTTAAAGAAAGGGGAAAATTAATATGATATACAGTGAAAAAGTAATGGAACATTTCCAAAATCCAAGAAACGTTGGAGAAATAGTAGATGCAAATGGTGTAGGTGAAGTTGGAAACGCTAAGTGTGGAGACATAATGAAAATCTACTTAAAAGTTGAAGATAATATCATTAAAGATGTTAAATTTAAGACTTTTGGATGTGGATCAGCTATTGCTTCATCATCAATGGCTACAGAATTAATTAAAGGGAAAACATTAGATGAAGCTTGGGAATTAACTAACAAAGCAGTTGCAGAAGCTTTAGATGGTCTTCCACCAGTAAAAATGCATTGTTCAGTTCTTGCAGAAGAAGCAATTCATAAAGCTATAAATGATTACAGAGCAAAAAATGGATTAGAAGTAATACCTATGGAAGAACATAGTGATGAAGATCTACATGCGGCTGTACATGGAGAAGAGTAATAGGTGAATTTATGAAGAAAAAAGTTTTAGTAGGTATGAGTGGTGGTGTAGATAGTTCTGTTGCTGCATATTTATTAAAACAGCAGGGATATGACGTCATTGGTGCTACAATGCAGATTTGGCAGCACGATGAGGAATTTGAAGAAAGGGAAGGGGGCTGCTGCTCCCTTTCTGCTGTTGATGATGCAAGAAGAGTATGCGACAAACTTGATATACCATTTTATGTTTTAAATTTTAGAGATTATTTTAAGGAAAAAGTTATTGATAAATTTGTTCAAGAATACATAGACGGAAAAACTCCAAATCCTTGTATTGAATGTAATAAACATTTGAAGTTCGATGAACTTTTAAGAAGAGCAAGAGGTATAGGGGCAGATTATGTTGCTACTGGTCATTATGCTAAAATTGAGAAGCGAGATGATAGATATCTTTTAATCAGATCTGATGATGATAGAAAAGATCAAACGTACGCTTTATATAATTTTACACAAGATCAGTTAGAACATACATTAATGCCTTGTGGAGATTATGAAAAGACAAAAATAAGAGAAATAGCGAAGGAAATTGGTCTTGCTGTTCATAATAAAAAAGATAGTGAAGAAATATGCTTTATTTCTGATAATAATCATGGGAAATATATTTCAGAAGCAGAACCAGATAGAGTTAAACCAGGTAATTTTGTTGATAAGAGTGGTAATATACTCGGTCAGCATAAAGGAATTGTATATTACACTATTGGACAAAGAAAAGGACTTGGACTTTCACTTGGAAGGCCAGTATTTGTAACAAATATAAATGCAAAAACCAACGAAGTTGTACTGGGTTCTGAAGATGATATCTTCAAGACAGGATTAATTGCAACTGATGTGAATTTTATTCCTTTTGATAAACTTGAAAAAGAAATAGAAGTTACAGCGAAAATTAGATATTCTGCAAGACCAGCGGAAGCGACTTTGATACCACTTCCAAATGGTAGAGTGAAAGTTATCTTTAAGGAAAAACAAAGAGCAATAACTAAAGGTCAGTCAGTTGTATTTTACGATGATGAAATAGTAGTTGGCGGCGGAATAATAGAAAGTATAATCTAAAGAGTTATTGTAATTTAAATATATTTTAGGCTGAGAGTGCGTAAGTGCTCTCAGTTTTTTGTTTTGAGGTTGCAGAACATTTCAATGTGCGAGAAGCATACGGGCATTACAGCTAGCAAAAAGCTTTATAGGTTCAGAGCAAGGCGCGCGTTTTATGAGAGGATTAACTATGTGATTTAGAATCAAAAAAGAACTTTCTAAGCAATTATTCTGATTTGATAATTGATAGAAATAATACTTAAAAATCAGTATAAATAGACAATGTAAGTGAATATGCATTAACAGCTAGAAGAGATAAAATATTTACCTATATTTTACATAATGGTATTAACTTATGAAGATATACTTGGTATAATATTTTTGAAAGTAAAAAATTGGAAGGCGATTTTTTGAACATCTTCAAGGCGTTAAAAAGATACGATGAACGTGGCTTTAATTCTAAAGGATTTCATAAAAATGGCACGAAATATGACGAGTATGGATTTGATAAAAGAGGAATGCATAGAAATGGGACATATTATAATGAGGAAGGGTATGATAGAGAAGGATACGACAAAAAAGGCTATGATAGAAAAGGATTTAATAGTGCTGGTTTTGACAAAGAAGGATATAACAAAAATGGATATAACATATTAGGCTACGACAGAGGTGGTGAATACTTAGAAGTAAGATATAAGTGGAAGTGATTGGAGTAAATATAAACTCGAATAGATTCAGTCAAATTTAGAGGATATTAAAATTTTATCTCAAAAATTTTGATTAATGGAATTAAGTACTTGCTAAATATAGTAGGTACTATTTTTTTGTTCTCTAGCACTGCTCATGAAGACAAAGTATGATGAAAATATTGTTATTTTCGTAGGAACCCGCCCCATAGAGGCAAAGTCTTCACAAAGTATAATGGAAATTGTAATTTAGTACAAAATTATTGTATGGTAAATTATACATCTGAGCATATTAATATGAATAATTTTCCTCTTATTGGAGACCATATCAAATGAACTAGATTTAGTTTGTTAACTATATTACTTATTTTAGAGAATATAGGGGGATACTACAGTGTATAGATATAAGACAGACATAAGGACTTTCTATTAAAAATTATTTTGGAGGTGCACAATGTTTAAAACTAGAGACTTCTATTTCAAGAAGGTTTATAACATTAAAGGCAAAAAGATTGGTATTGTAGAAGACTTATACATAGATTTCTTTTGGGGAAAGGTTGTGGGATTTAAAGTATCCAATAGCCATCTGTTCTCTAAAAATAACTATATAGACATGGAAGATGTTATAGATGTAGGTGAAGATTTAATAATAGAAAATATAAAAAAAGGTGAGGGACTTACATTTAAAGAGATTAAGTATATGGAAGTTATTGATACATTGGGGAATGTTAAAGGAGTTCTAGAGGATATTATAATAGATATACAAGATTATTCAATTAAAGCAATAGTTATAAGCTCAGGGTTAGTAGATAAAATGATAAAGGGTAAGCAAATTATTCTCTTAAATAGATGCATTCTCGGAGAAGAATATATATTATATACAGGAAATGAGGGAGTTATGTTTAAAACTTTACCTCATAATATGGATAGGCACAATGCAATTAAGAAAGCATAAAAAAGCAATTCTTCTAGGTATAACCCTATTATGCTTTATTAGCTTAATATTAGCTTACATTTTTAACAAATCAATAAATTCAATAATAAATATTATTGTAGCATCTTTTATTTTAGCTTATACTTTGACTCCTATTAGGGATGGATTTGAGGCAAAATTTAGAATAAGTAAGAAAATATCTTCAATAGTAGTTATATTAATAATTATAGGTATTATAACTGCATGCATAATTGTTATAGTTCCTACGCTATTTAATGAGATATCCAATATAAGTAATATATTTGATAACGTAAGCAGCTTGCTAGAAGGGATGTTAAAAAAAAATAACTTGGATGACTTTTCTACCACCAATGTAATTTATAATGAAATTTTAGAAAAAGGAAATGCTTTTTGGACAAATTTTTCAGAAAATGCAGTGGAAAATTTAATGAGCATTGGAGATAACGCAATGTCACTTGCAATTATACCTATTATGGTTTATTACTTTCTTTGCGATGGTAATAAAATATATAGTAAAATGCTGCTGTTATTACCAACTTCTAAAAGAGGGCTTACTAAAAAAATATTAAGCGATATTGATAGAGTGTTAACAAGATATATAGCAAGTCAGTTGATGCTTTCGGGATTGATAGGCGGATTAACTTTAATATTATTATTAATATTGAAAGTAAAATTCCCTTTATGGATTTCAATACTAAATGCAATCTTAAACATAATACCTTACTTTGGACCTATTTTTGGTGCAGTTCCAGCGATAATAGTTGCACTTTTAGATTCTCCAATAAAGGCATTTTGGGTAATTGTAGGTATGTTCATAATTCAGCAGCTTGAAGGTGATATTTTATCTCCGAAAATAACAGGGGATAGCACAGAGATGCATCCATTTGTTATAATAATTTTATTACTTATAGGAGATAAATTTGGTGGATTTGTTGGGATGGTATTAGTAGTACCAATAGCTGTCATTATAAAAGTTTTATATGATGATATAAATTATTATCTGTTTTAGATTTTATATATATCTATAAAAAAGCTTATGCATTAGGGGATCACAAATAAAGTTGAATATTGACATAATTATCTATATGAAATATAATTTTGATGAAATAATTAAATATTAAGCGATGAATAGGATAAGTAAATTTATCATAGTCATTTCAGAGAAAAAGTGGTTGGTGAAAACTTTTGGCTATATATTTTGAAGCTACCTAGGAGCTATAAATTACTAAGTGATGTATAAGTATATTATACATAATTAGGGTGGTACCGCGGAATTCTAGCTTTCGTCCCTATATCTATTTGGGGAGAGAGCTTTTTTTATTTGGTAAATTATACACCTATAAAAAGAGCAGCTATGCTGCAAATAAGAACTTTTCACCTATAAAAAGAGCAGCTATGCTGCAATACGGAACTTTTCTGCAATAAGGATATTTTCACATTTGAAAAGAGCAGTGGTTCTACAATTAAAATCTTATGACTAATAATTATGAAATCTTAAATCTTCATAAGAAGAGTATAAACAATAAAAAGATATTCTCAATGGATATCGGCGCCAACTGTTAACTAAAAAAATGGAGGAATAGTTTATGAAATTTATGAAAACCAATGACTTAAGAGAAGCATACTTGAAATTTTTTGAAAGTAAAGATCATTTAAGAATGAATAGTTTTTCTTTGGTTCCAAAGAATGATAAAAGTTTATTATTAATAAATGCAGGAATGGCTCCATTGAAGCCTTATTTTACTGGATTACAAGAGCCGCCAAAGAGAAGAATTACAACTTGTCAAAAATGTATTAGAACAGGGGATATCGAAAATGTAGGTATTACAAGTAGACATGGTACTTTCTTTGAGATGCTTGGAAACTTTTCTTTTGCAGATTATTTCAAGAAAGAAATAATTCCTTGGGCTTGGGAGTTTATCACAGAAGTGTTGGAACTTCCTAAAGATAGATTATATGTAACTATATATTTAGATGATGATGAAGCATATGAATACTGGACTACACTTACAGATGTAGATAAAACTCATATATTTAGATTAGGCAAGGAAGATAATTTCTGGGAACATGGTGCAGGTCCATGCGGTCCTTGTACAGAAATTCATTTTAATAGATCAGAAGAAATACCAACTGACGCTGATGAGTTCGTTAAATTAGCAGATGAAGATAAAATAATAGAATTCTGGAACCTTGTTTTCACTCAATTTGATGGTGATGGAAAAGGAAATTATGAAAAACTTGCTAACACTAACATTGATACAGGTATGGGACTTGAAAGACTTGCAACTATAATGCAAGAAAAAAATAGCATTTTTGAAATTGATACGTTAGAAAATATTTTAAATGAAGTTGCAAAATTAGCTAATGTTAAATATGGAGAAAATCAAAAAACAGATATATCTTTAAGATTAATAACTGATCATATTAGATCAATAACTTTCATGATTTCAGATGATGTTATGCCATCTAATGAGGGTAGAGGATACGTTTTAAGAAGACTTCTTAGAAGAGCAGCAAGACATGGAAAAACTTTAGGAATTAAAGAAGCATTCCTTTGTAATTTATGTGACACTGTTATAAGAGATTCAAGTGAGGCTTATCCAGAATTAAATAGTAAGAAAGAATATATTAAAAAAGTAATTAAAATAGAAGAAGATAAATTCAGAGAAACTTTAGATTCAGGAATGGAAATATTGAATGGATTTATAAGTGAATTAAAAGCAAAGAATGAAAAAGTTCTTAGCGGTGTAGATGGATTCAAATTATATGATACATTTGGTTTCCCAATGGAACTTACAAAAGAAATATTAGAAGATGAAGGTTTATCATTGGATGAAGAGGCTTTCCATGAAGAAATGAAAGTTCAAAGAGAAAGAGCTAGAAGTGCAAGAAAAGTTTCTAATTACATGGGAACTGATGTTAAGACATTAGATATTATACCAGCAGAAGTTGAAACTGTTTTTGATGGGTATGAAAATGATACTTTAAATGCAGAAGTTAAAGTGTTAATTGAAGGGGAAGACTTTACAGATACTATAACAGAAGGCAACAAAGCTATTATAGTTACAAATGTTACTCCTTTATACGCTGAAATGGGTGGTCAAATAGGAGACACAGGTGTAATATTTAATGATAGTTTTAAGGCTAATGTACTTGATACTAAAAAGAACATAGGTGGAAAAATAGTTCATTTTGTTGAAGTTGTATCAGGAGAACTTAAAGTGGGAGATACAGTTACTATTGAGGTGGATAAAGTTAGACGTGAAAACATCAAGAAAAATCATACTGCAACTCACCTTTTAGATAAAGCGTTAACTGAGGTTCTTGGATTACATGTTCATCAAGCTGGATCATATGTAAGTTATGATAGACTTAGATTTGACTTTTCTCACTTTGAAGCTATGACGGAGGAAGAAATAAATAGGGTTGAAGATTTAGTAAATGAAGCAATTACAAGTGTTACACCGGTTATTACAGAAGTTATGGATCTTCAAGAAGCAAAAAATAGTGGGGCTATAGGTATATTTGATGACAAATATGCTGATAAAGTTAGAGTTGTAAGTGCAGGTGAATACTCTAAGGAGCTATGTGGTGGAACACATATAGACAACACAGGAAAGATTGGTTTATTTAAAATCATATCTGAAAGTGGTATTGCGGCAGGAACAAGAAGAATTGAAGCTGTAATAGGAAAAGAAGCTTATAAAATAATAAATGAAAAGAAAGATTTGTTAAAAGAAATTTCAACTAAGCTTAAATGCTCAGAAAAAGAATTGTTAGCTAAACTTGATCAACAAGTTAAGGAGCTTAAGGAAAAAGATAAAGAAATAACAGTTTTAAAATCTAAATTCGCATCAATGGGAATAGATGATATAGTATCTTCTTCAAGAAACGTCAAGGATATAAATGTAATTTCTTATGAATTAAAAGACGTTGATAGTGATACTTTAAGAGATGTTTGTGAAAAAGTAAGAGATAAAGCTCCAAATAGTATAGTTTTACTTATGAGTGCAAATGCTGGAAAAGTTATTATTTGTGCTATGGCAACTAAAGATGCAGTAGCTAAAGGTGCTCATTGCGGAAAGTTAATAAAAGAAATATCTTCTATGCTTGGCGGCGGAGGCGGCGGAAGACCAGACATGGCTCAAGCCGGTGGAAAAATGCCAGAAAAGATACAAGAAGCAATTGAAGAATCATATAAAATAGTGGAAACTTTAGCAAAGTAGTATACTTTTTATAAAAAATAGGTTATAATCTAATTATAGTTATTGAATAAATTTAAAAAATAAAGTTAATAATAAATATGGACATCGTTTCCTTATAAAATGATTAAGGGGGTGAGTTGCTTTAAGTAGCAATTTTATGAGTAATAATATTGAACATACAATGCAATTTGATTTAAGTAAGAATAAAGAAGCTCTTACAAAAACAATATTAACAGAGGTTTATAATTCATTACAGGAAAAAGGATATAATCCTATAAATCAATTAGTTGGATATTTGATTTCAGGAGACCCTACTTATATCACTAATTACAACGGAGCAAGAGCTTTAGTAAGAAAACTCGAAAGAGATGACATACTAGAAGAAGTTATAAAATCTTATTTAGAGATAAAGTAGAGAGTGCCCGTTTATAACGGGCACTTTTAATTTTAGCATATGAAAGAAAGTGCAATATCACGATTTGGTTGATACTTGTTGCTTATATGTTGTGAGAGGTGCTGTAATTTGAGGATACTTGGATTAGATTTGGGTTCAAAGACTATAGGAGTGGCAGTAAGTGATCCATTAGGATTCACTGCTCAAGGTCTGACTACAGTTAGAAGAACTAATAAAGAAAAAGATATAGCGGAAATAAAAAAGTTTTGTGATGAATATGATGCAAAGGTTATTGTAATTGGATTACCCAAGAATATGAACGGAACAATAGGACCATCTGGAGAAATTGCGATGGCTTTTGGAAAGATTATAGAAGAAGAACTTAATGTAGAAGTGAAATTCTGGGATGAACGTTTAACTACTGTTGCAGCACATAAAGCAATGCTTGAAGCTGATTTGTCAAGGAATAAGAGAAAGAAGATAGTAGATAAAGTTGCATCAACTTACATACTTCAAGGATATTTAGATATGATTTCAAGAAAATAAATATATGATAGAATAGGAAAATTTGAGAAGTATATGTATAAGATTAATTTCTTATACAATATGCTTTTATTAATAAATATATATTGCAAAAATAATCATTATCATAATTCTAAAAATATTGCAGGAATTTTAACCTCGATTGTGAATTGTGAAATGTGCATTGTTAATTGCAACATAAATAAAATACAGAAGGGATACATTTATGGATAAGGAAGCAAAATATGTATATATACCTGATCAAGAAGGAAATGATGTTAAGTTTGAGGTTATTATATACTTTGAAATAGAAAAATTAAAAGGCCAATATATTATTGCGACTCCTGCATTTGAAGAAACTGATGAAGCTTATGCTTTTAAGATATTCAAAGATGAGGATGGAAGCGATATATTTATAGCTTTAGAAGATGACGATGAAGAATTCGAAATGGTATTAGAAACTTATGAAACTCTTATGAATGAAGATGGTTTAATTGAGGAATAGTATACAATCTAGTAATTATGATATTTTCTTTAATGCTTATTTAGAGAAAAATCAATTCATTTAATATGAAAAGTGAGGTGTCATGTATGGATGCATCAAATTTAATTGATATGAATGCCTTGAAGGAAGACTTGAAAAAAAAGGGTTATAAATTAACACCACAAAGAAGATCAATTGTTGATACTATTATTGAAAATGAAGGTCAACATTTAACAGCGGAAGAAATATATGATAGTGTAAAAAAGAGTTGTCCGGAAATTGGATTGGCAACAGTATATAGAACTATTCTTTTGCTAGAAGAATTAGGAGTAATATCTAGATTAGATCTAAATGATGGATGTAGTAGATATGAAATAGTGCATTCAAATGAAACGCACAGACATCATCATCTTATTTGTAATATCTGTCATAAGGTTTTAGAAGTTCAGGATGATTTGTTAGAGGATTTAGAATCTGGAATCGAAAAGCAATATAAGTTTAAGATTTTAGATCATAGTGTAAAGTTTTTTGGCGTATGTGATGAATGCCAAAAGAAACTAAGTGATGAATAAAAGGACTTTTAATAGAAAATTAGAAATAAAATAAAGTCAAAAGTGTGTCAGATATTTTGCCGTGAATAAAGTAAGGATATATATTTTACGGTTTATATATTTACTAAGAAAATGCATTTGGTGCCATGCTTAAAAAGGTATGGTATCAAATGGCAATTGTTATTGAGGTATATATATTTAAAGTGAATTAATATGGCTAAACCTTATATGCTAAATAAAGCAATGTAGGCTTATAGATTGGAATGTGGATTAAGGTCGCCTGTATTAATGTAAAATATATTGTCACATAGGACTTGTTATTTTTTAATACTAAAGAAAGAACCTTTGTTTATAAATAATATTAGGAAAAAGGAGGGGAAGTATGAAAAATGAAAGAGCGAAGATAAAAATAATTCCTCTTGGTGGTATAAACGAAATCGGAAAAAATATAACAGCTATAGAATATAAAGAAGATATTATTATTATAGACTGTGGACTAAAATTTCCGGATGATGATATGTTTGGAATAGATATTGTAATACCAGATGTTTCATATCTAATCAAAAATTCAGAGAAAATCAAGGGGATATTTTTAACTCACGGACATGAAGACCATATAGGAGCGTTGCCGTATGTGCTTAGACAACTAAATGTTCCTGTTTATGGCACTAAGCTTACTCTTGGAATAGTTGAAACAAAACTAAAAGAACATGGTTTGTTATCTTCAACAGAGCTCGTAAGAGTAAAGCCAAAGGATATAATTAAACTTGATAGCGTCTCAGTTGAATTTATAAAGACTAATCACTCAATTGCAGATTCAGTTGCAATTGCGGTTCATACACCACTTGGGGTAGTACTTCATACAGGAGATTTTAAGATTGATTACACACCAATTGATGGAGAAATGATGGATTTTGGAAGATTAGCTGAACTTGGAAGAAAGGGAGTTTTAGTATTAATGGCGGATTCAACAAATGTTGAAAGACCAGGATATACTATGACAGAAAAGGTTGTTGGAGAGACTTTCTTAAGGCTTTTTGCTAAGGCTAAGGGTAGGTTAATAGTTGCAACATTTGCATCTAATGTTCACAGAATTCAACAAATAATTACAGCTGCTGAAGCTTATGAAAAGAAGGTAGCAGTTTCAGGAAGAAGTATGGAAAATATCGTTCAAGTTGCAATAGAACTTGGATATCTTACAGTTGGAAAAGATGTACTTGTTCCAGTGGATCAAATTTCAAAATATCCAAACGAAAAAATTGTTGTAATAACAACTGGAAGCCAGGGGGAACCAATGTCTGCTCTTGCAAGAATGGCAGCATCGGAGCATAGAAAAATTAATGTGATTCCAGGCGATACAGTAATTATTTCAGCAACACCTATACCAGGTAATGAAAAATTTGTTTCAAAAGTTATAAATCAATTATTTAAAAAAGGTGCTCAAGTTATATATGATTCTCAGGAAAAGATTCATGTTTCAGGTCATGCCTGTCAAGAAGAACTTAAACTAATGCAGGCTTTAGTTAAACCAAAATTCTTTGTGCCAGTTCATGGTGAATATAGACATTTGAAGAAGCATGGTGAATTAGCTATGGAAGTTGGACTTTCAGAAAAGAATTTATTAATACCTGAAAATGGAGATGTAATTGAAGTAGCGAGAAATTATATTAAAAAGAATGGAACTGTTGTATCAGGTCAAGTATTTGTTGATGGTCTCGGTGTTGGAGATGTCGGAAATATTGTCTTGAGAGATAGAAAACATCTTTCACAAGATGGTATCTTAACAATAGTAGTAACAATAGAAAAACAGACTGGAAGGGTTGTATCCGGTCCAGATATAATTTCAAGGGGATTCGTCTATGTCAGAGAATCTGAAGGTCTTATGGATGAAGCAAGAGAAATTGTTAAATCTGTATTAAAGACTTGTGAAGAAAAACAGATTACTGACTGGGCTACATTAAAATCTAAGATGAGAGATCAGCTTAGAGAGTATCTTTACGAAAAGACTAAGAGAAAACCTATGATATTACCAATAATTATGGAGTTTTAGAAACATGAAAGAAAATAACAATTCTAAAACTGCAGAGAATATATTTTATTATTAATAATTAAATTATGAATAAATGAAATATTAAATTGTTAAATATATATTCTTTGGAATAGGGTTGACTTTTTTTGATGAAAAGAGTAGAATTTATAATAGTTGTGTAGGAATTGGATACTTTAAGTATCCAATTTTCTTTTGGAAAAAAACAGTTATAGGTTTACATTAATGTGTGAGTAAATTTTATCGTAATTTATTTATAATATATAGGAATAATATATTAATAGTTATGAAGTTATTTACAATGTATACTTAAATTTTAACTAATTTATATACAAACTAAAGATAAACTATAAAAGAAAAATTCGCAGCTTGCTTGCTGTTTGGAGGAATAATAATGGAATTAATTAAAAGAGAAGATATAAGAAATATTGCTATAATTGCCCACGTTGACCACGGTAAGACAACTTTAGTAGATGCTTTATTAAAACAAAGCCATACATTTAGAGCTAATGAAAAAGTAGAAGAAAGAGTTATGGATTCTAATGACTTAGAAAAAGAAAGAGGAATTACAATTCTTTCAAAGAATACTGCAGTAATTTATAATGATATAAAAATAAATATAGTAGATACACCAGGGCATGCTGATTTCGGTGGAGAAGTTGAACGTGTACTTAAGATGGTTGATTCAGTTTTGCTTGTTGTTGACTCTTATGAAGGACCAATGCCACAAACTAAATTCGTTTTAAAGAAATCATTAGAATTAGGTTTAAAGCCAATAGTTATAATTAACAAAATAGATAAACCAAATGCTAGACCAACAGACGTTATTGACGAAGTATTTGATCTATTCGTAGAACTTGGAGCTAATGATGAACAATTAGATTTCCAAATTATTTATGCGTCAGCTAGAGAAGGCTTTGCAAGATATAATGTAGATGATCAAAATAACGATATGACTCCTATATTTGATACAATATTAAAATATGTTGCACCACCAGAAGGATATATGGATGAGCCACTTCAAATGCTTGTTAGTACACTAGATACAAATGCATTTGTTGGGAAAATTGCAATTGGTAAGATACATCGAGGTACAGTAAAGAGAAATCAAACAGTTGCTTTATTAAAGAATGATGGATCAAGCGCTAATTACAAAATAACTAGTATATTCACGTATAAAGGATTAAAGAGAGAAGAAGCAGAAGAAGCTTCAATGGGAGATATAGTTGCAGTAAGTGGTGTTATTGATGCTAATATAGGTGATACTATAGCAGATTCATCATCACCAGAAGCATTACCATTCCTTGAAATAGATGAACCAACATTAAATATGAACTTCATGGTTAATGATTCACCATTTGCAGGTCAAGAAGGTGAGTTCGTAACATCAAGACATTTAAGAGATAGATTAATGAAAGAACTTGAAACAAATGTAAGTTTAAGAGTAAAAGAACTTACTCCAGATTGTTTTGAAGTTTCAGGAAGAGGAGAACTTCACCTTTCAGTTCTTATTGAAACAATGAGAAGAGAAGGATATGAATTCCAAGTTTCAAAGGCAAATGTTATATTTAGAGAAGTAGATGGCCACAAGGAAGAACCAATTGAGTACTTAACAATTGATGTTCCAGAAGAATTTATGGGACCTGTTATGGAAAAGTTAGGACCAAGAAAAGCAGAAATGGTTAATATGACATCTGCAGTAAATGGATATACAAGATTAGAATTCACAGTTCCAGCTAGAGGCCTTATTGGATTTAGAAGTGAATTAATGACTGATACAAAAGGTAATGGAATTATGAATCACGTATTCCATTCTTATGAAAAATACAAAGGTGATATTCCAGGAAGAAGCAGAGGATCAATAATTTCATTCGAAGCAGGAGATTCAATAGCATATGGATTATATAGTGCTCAAGAAAGAGGTCAATTATTCATAGGTGCTGGTGTTCCTGTATATGGTGGTATGATTGTTGGGGTTTCTGCAAGAGCAGAAGATCTTGAAATTAATGTATGTAAAATGAAGAAACTTACTAATACAAGATCATCAGGTGCTGATGATGCATTAAAATTAACTCCACCAGTTGAAATGTCTCTTGAACAATGTTTAGAATTTATAAATGCTGATGAATTGGTAGAAGTTACACCAAAGAATATAAGAATGAGAAAAAGAGTATTGGATAGTGCTGAAAGAAGAAGAATGATTAGCAGAAATAAAAAATAATTTGCTGAAAATACTTTAACTATTAAATAAAATAAATATAATTAAAGTAAATGGTCTTTATTTGGCTATTTACTTTTAATTATATCTAGGAGAAAGTAGAAAAAGTTTATGAATAAATATAAATCTTTTAGAAAGCTAATACTGTTAATCATATTATTTTTATTTGTAATAACTCTGACGTTTGTAATATCTTATAGTAGTACCATAAGAAAACCATTAAAGTCAGCTGAAGACTCAATTATAATTGAAGTCAAACAAGGCGAAGGTTTTTATGATGTATTGGATAGGTTGGACAAAGAAAATAAATTGACCAATAAACTTCTTATTAAAGTAAATCTGGCTATAGATAAAAGAAAAGTAAACTTAACAGAAGGTATATATGAAATCAATACAAATTCATCCTTAGAAGAGCTGATAAAATCTTTAGAAAATAAGGATGGAGATAAGGATTTAGTTAAATTAACTATACCAGAAGGTTATTCTATGGAAGATATTGCTAAAAGCGTAGAAGATAAAGGTATTTGTTCTAAAGACGAATTTATTAAAGATGTTAAAGATTACAAATTACCTAGTTTTGTGAAAAATAATAACAAGAAGAGATATAATTTGGAAGGGTATTTATATCCTGATACATATTTAATAGAAAAAGGGTCAAATGCAAATGAAGTAATTAAATCTATGCTAGATAGATTTGAAGATGTGCTTAAGCAGGCTGAAGATGAAACTAAAGTTGAAATAAATGATGAAGATGTAGAAAAAATAGTTACTATAGCGTCTATGATAGAAAGAGAAGCAAGAGTGCCTGGTGACAGACCATTAATATCATCGGTTATTTACAACAGGTTAGAAAAAGATATGAAACTTCAAATAGATGCAGCAGTAATTTATGCATTAGGATATCATGTTGATGTAGTATTAAACAAGCATCTAGAAGTGGATTCGCCATATAATGTATACAAGTATAAAGGCCTTCCAGTCGGTCCTATAGCAAATCCAGGTTTAGACTGTATTAAGGCAGCATTGCTTCCTGAAAAGACAGATTATTTATATTATATTATGAAAGATGATGGAGCGCATTATTTTACTAATAACTATGAAGATTTTTTAAATAAGAAAAAAGAATTGGGATACTAACTGTAATGCACAATTCACAATGCACAATCGATAGTTGTGAATTGATAATTTAAGTTGTTTTTTGTTTATCTATAATACAGATTTATGGAGGAAATTCATGAGCGAAATCACATATGACTATATGGAAGAATATATTAGAAGTTTAATTCCTGAGAGAGAAGGGACATTAAAGGAAATAGAAGCTTTTGCAAGAGAAAATGGGGTGCCTATTGTTCAAAAAGAAACAGGTGTATTTCTTGAATTCATGACTAGTATGAAGAAACCCAAAAGAATATTAGAACTTGGAACAGCAATAGGGTTTTCATCAATACTAATGTATCAAGCTGCGGGAACAGAACCGGAAATTGTTACAATAGAACGTGATGAAAGAATGATTGAACTTGCAAACATTAATTTAAAGAAATTTAATTTAGACCATAAGATCAAGATTGAAGAAGGCGACTGCTTAGAGATTTTAGAAAAATTAAATGAACCTTTTGATTTGATTTTTATGGATGCAGGCAAAGGTCATTATAACCACTTTTTGCCACACTGTTTAAGATTACTTAATCCAGATGGAGTAATAGTTGCTGATAATGTTTTATTTAGAGGTATGGTGGCATCACAAGAATTAGTTAAAAGAAGAAAAATTACAATAGTAAAGAGAATGAGGACTTATTTGGAATTAGTTACTCAAGATGAAAACTTAATTACATCTGTCATACCAATGGGAGATGGGATTGCAGTTACAAAGAGGAGGTAAATTAAAATGATAAGACCAGAAATTTTAGCACCAGCAGGAAATTTAGATAAACTTAAAATAGCAATAGATTTTGGAGCAGACGCTGTATATCTTGGAGGAAGTAAATTAAATTTAAGAGCATTTGCAGATAATTTTACTAATGAACAATTAAAAGAAGGAGTGAAATACGCTCATGATAGAAATAGAAAAGTTTATGTAACTATGAATGTTTTCCCTCATAATGCGGATTTAGGTGGAGTAGAGGATTACATAAAAGAATTATATGAAACCGGTGTTGATGCAATAATAGCATCAGATCCAGCAATAATTTCAGCAGCTAGAGAAGTTGCACCAAATTTAGAGATTCACTTAAGCACTCAAGCTAATAATGTTAACTGGAGAGCAGCTAAGTTTTGGTATGAACAAGGTGTTAAGAGAATAGTAATGGCTAGAGAGCTTAGCTTAACTGAGATAAAAGAAATGAGAGATAACTTACCAGAGGAATGTGAGATTGAAGCATTTGTGCATGGTTCTATGTGTATAAGTTACTCAGGAAGATGTTTAATTTCTAATTATATGGTTGGAAGAGATGCTAATAGAGGAGCTTGTGCCCAAGCATGTAGATTTAAATATCATTTGGTAGAAGAAAAGAGACCAAATGAATTTTATCCAGTAGTTGAAGATGAAAATGGAACATACATAATGAATTCAAAAGACTTATGTATGATTGAACATATAGACGATGTTATAAAGGCTGGAGTATACTCTCTAAAAATAGAAGGACGAATGAAGAGTCTATATTATGTTGCAGCAGTAGTTAAATCATATAGGCAGGCAGTGGATGCGTATATGAAAGATCCAGATAATTATAAATTCGATCCAAAGTGGATGGAAAATTTAAATAAAGTAAGTCATAGAGTTTATCATACAGGTTTTTACTATGGCCAAAGTGGAGAGCAAGTATACGAAGATTCAGCGTATATAAGGCATGCAGATATAATAGGAATAGTAAGAGCATACGATGAAGAAACAAAAATAGCAACCATTGAACAAAAAAATAAAGTGTTAAATGGTGATACAGTAGAAGTTTTAAGACCAGAAGGAGATAATTTCGAAGTTGTTCTTCATGATATGACAGAAGAAAACGGAACTCCAATAGAGTCGGCAAATAGAGCGAAAATGATATACAAAGTAAGAGTAGATATTCCTCTAAAAGAAAAAGATTTAATAGTTAAAGACAAAGAATAGTTTATTTAATGGGAGGTTGTTCCTCTTTTGCTACTCCAAATCTCACATTTGGAGTAGTCTAAAGGGGTGCAATCTCCCGTTTTGTGCTTTCAGCGAAATTTTCATAGTCCTGTGAAATAACAATGTTTTTACTTTCGGTGGATTATTGCATAAGTCCAGATATTTTGAATAAAACACCTTATTTAAGGCTAGAATTTAAGCTAGAGAGGGAGGTGTTTTTCATTTTTACTGAAAAATTTGATAGAAATAAGAGATTGATTCAGATTCTAGCTGTGCTTATGACTGTAATTGTTATGTTAACAGCGCGTTTAACAATATTGCAAATATATCCATCTGAAAGAGTTGTGAGTTCTTATCAAAATCACCAAGAAGAAAATATTAGCAATATGAATTATATGATTTTAGACACTAATGGGAAAGATTTAATGAAGTATAACAAAAAGTACGTACTTGTCATTGATACCAGACCATTCAGTTTAAATAATTATGAAGAAACACTTGAAGATTTAATGGCGTTTAATTTCATAATGAAATCTGAAAATCCTGATTTTAGTTATTCAGATATAATGAAACAAAGTGGAAAATTATATTTTAACATATCAGAGGATACATATAACAAAATTAATAATCTAAAAAATATAAAAGGAATATATACTTATATTTCTGATGAAGTAGATACTAAAAAAGCGTGGAGTGTGAGCAGTATGTTATCCAAAATATTAGATGAGGAGCATGAAGCAGGAACTCTTGAAGGTGATATGTACGATTATCTAAAAGATAATGAAAAACCCAAAAGCGAATTTTATTTAGATAATAAAGCCGTTTATGCGAAACAATCAGTAAGCATAAGCGATGATAATAAAAATTTAAAATTAACTATTGATAGTGATATTGAAAATAAAATAAGAGATATTTTGGATAAAGAGGAATATTCATATTTAAGCAATGTAGGGGTCACTATAATGGAAAGTGATACAGGTAAAATTAGGGCAATGGTTCAAAAGGATGAAAGTGCTGCGAATGTGAATTTAGGTATACAGCAAATTGGATATGAACCTGGATCTATTTATAAAGTGATAACACTCGGTGCAGCTTTAGACATGGGGCTTATAAATGTGAATGATACATTTGTTGGAGCAGGTAAGATAGATAGAAAAGTATATGGTAAATTATCAGTTGAGCAGGCTTTTGAAAAGTCTTCTAATGATGTATTTGCCGATATAGGAGCAAAAGTTGGCTATGATAAATTAATGGATTACTCACAGAAATTAGGATTATATGATAGAGTACTGAATTTAAATAGTGGAATTGTAAAAGAGGCACAAGGTGTTAAACCAGAAGAGGAATCTGGAATAAACAATATATCTATAGGACAATGCATGAATGTAACTCCAATTCAGATGCTGGGAGCTATAAATTCTATAACTAATAATGGGGTTTATGAAAAGCCATATTTAGTCGAAGGTATTTTAGATAAAGATGATAATTTAATAAAAGAGTTTAAAACTGATAAAAAGAGAGTATTTAGTGAAACAACAGCAAAAATAGTTAAGAATGAAATGAGGCAGGTTGTTTTGAAGGGAACAGGAATAAAGGCCTATGAGTCAGATCTTGATATAGGAGGTAAAACTGGTTCGGCAACAGGTAGTGAAGGTAAAACCCATGGATGGTTTGCTGGATATTTTAGTGCAGGAGGAAAAAACTATACTATGGTAGTATTTACTCCAGATATACAGATGGATAAGGATGCTAATAATGAAGATCTTGGTGGTGGTGATACTGCAGCACCAATATTTAAAGATATAGTTAAAACTTTAAATGCAAAGTAATAGAACTTAAGCATTACTATATTATATATAGTGAGATAATAAATTTACATTTAGATTTCTAGTAAATTAAGTGCTAAATTAAGCTTGGAATATAGAAATTTAATTATAATATATATATTATAAAAAATTAATTCATAATAATATATATAGGGATATCAGCAGCTATAAACTAAATGACTTTATTATAGATAGCCAATTTAAGAATTCAACCTGCTGCTTAGAACCTTCAGCGATATTTTCATAGCTTTTCGGAATCAAAATATTTATGATTCCGGTGAGGTATGCGCATAAGTATAGATTATAGTTGGTTTATCTATAATAGTGAATCATACCATTTAGAACCTATATGTTAAAATATAAATATAAAAAATAAAAATGTATAAGCAACTTTTTTGGTACTCCAACATATTATAATATCAAGCACTGCTATGGAGGAAAAAGGTGTTTATATTAAATAGCTTTATAGACCTAATATTAAATTCACTATTCTTAACTGGATATGTAACAAATAATAATACATTTCCACTACCTTTAGATGAAACAGAAGAACAAATGTATTTAAAAAAATTCAAAGAAGGAGATAAAAATGCCAAAAGTATTTTAATTGAAAGAAACTTAAGATTAGTAGCTCATATAGTAAAAAAATATTCTTTTCCTAATAAGGATGTAGATGAATTAATTTCAATTGGTACTGTTGGATTAATAAAAGCTATCGATTCTTTCGATGCAGGGAAGGGTACTAGACTTGCAACTTATGCTTCTAGATGTATAGAAAATGAGATCCTAATGCTGTTTAGAAATAGTAAAAAGCAAAAAAGTGAAGTTTATCTTCAAGATCCAATCGGAGTCGATAAAGAAGGAAATGAATTTTGTCTTATGGATATACTAAGCAGTGAAAAAGATAGTGTCTTAGAAAAAGTTGAAAGCAATTTACAAGTTAGAGCTCTGTATAAAAAGTTGATTGAGTCATTAACCAAAAGAGAAAGTGCTATTATAATAATGAGATATGGATTAATTGATGGAAAATGCAAAACACAAAGAGAAATAGCAGTAAATTTAGGAATTTCACGATCATATGTATCGAGAATAGAAAAAAAAGCTTTAAAAAAATTAAAAAAAGAATTATTTACTAAAAATTAATTTAGTGCATAGAGAATTATAAATCTTTATCACTATAAAGCGATGCGCTGCTATTTAGTATATATGTACTTAATAATATCCATTTTCATTCATATTAGTGTAATGTTAAAAGAAGTTGGAAGGATAAATATTCTATATTTATATAAAGAATATTGACATACTTTAAACAAGGGTGCTATTTTTAATATAGCACCTTATTTTTTATAAGATATAACAATAATTTACTTTTTTAAATTACAGATAGAGGAGAAAACTTATGGCTAAAATAGACAACTTATTAGATAGAATTGATCTAACTAGCGCATCAGATATTCACTTAACTTCAGAATTGCCACCAATGGTAAGAGTAGATGGTGATTTGGTTATTGCAGATGAAAATGCAGTACCACACGAAGTTGTTGGAGAATATATTAGAGATCTAATGCCAAGTAAATATGAAGAGTTTTTAGAAAATGGAGAAATAGATTTTAAATATAATAAGCCTGGTTTAGGAAACTTCAGAGTTAATGCATTTAAATGTAAAGGTAACTATGCTATATGTATGAGAGTTATAAAGGAAGCTATACCCAAGCTTAGAGATATATCAGATGCGCTAGCTTTAAAGGATTTTACTGAATTACAAGATGGATTGGTTCTTGTTACTGGGCCAACGGGATCAGGAAAAAGTACAACACTTGCTGCCATGGTAAATGAAATAAATATGACTAAAGAAAAGCATATAATTACATTAGAAGAACCAATAGAATATATCTATGAAACGAAGAAATCAATGGTAAATCAAAGGGAAGTTGGACAAGATACAAAAAGTTATGCAATGGGACTTAGAGCGGCATTAAGACAAGATCCAGATGTTATATTACTTGGAGAGATGAGAGATCCTGAGACAATTGAAATAGCTTTGAGAGCTGCGCAAACAGGACATTTGGTTTTTTCTACTTTGCATAATATGGGAGCAGCAAATAGTATATATAGAATTATAAATTCTTTTGAATCAGGCCATCAAAATGAAGTGAAAATTCAACTATCATCATTGCTTAGGGGAGTTGTTTCTCAGGTATTATTGCCAAATGCGTCAGGAAAGGGTAGAACTGCTGCAATGGAAATTATGGTATGTACCTCTAGTATAAAAAATCTTATAAGAGAAGGAAATTTTGAGCAGATTAACAGTTTTATTCAGATGGGTTCTAAATTTGGAATGCAGACTATTGAGATGGATCTAAAAAGATTAGTAAGTAATAATACTATATCGAGAGAAGAATATGAAAAATGGATACGAAATAATAAATAAAAAATAATAACTGCATAAATAAAAAAGGAATTTTAATAAATATGTTGAATATATTGCAATTAGTAGATTTTTTTCTGCGGAGAAGGGAAAGATTTAATCATGCAACAAGAGATAATTACGTCCTTAGATTTTGGTACTCAAAAATTATCTGCTACTGTAGCGATTAGAGAAAAAGATGAACTGAAAATTTTGGGAGTTCAATCATGCAAATCAGCAGGTATAGAGAAAGGTTTGTTGGTAGATATTGATAAATGCAGGGATGCTGCAGTAAATTTATTAAAAGATTTAGAAAAAAAGACAAGAGTAAAAAGTGAAAGAATAGCCATTGGAATTTCTTCTAATAAAGCAAGAATTACTGAAGCGTCAACTGTAGTTAATATTCAAGAAAAAGTTACAAGTGCGGATATAAGAAAAGCGCTGAAAAACGCACAAAGAGATTTTATTTTAAGTAATGATGAATTTATAGTAGATGTGCTTATCAATTTTTATATATTGGATAATAAGGTTATAAGAAAAGATATATTAAATTGGAAAGGAAGCAAACTTGAAATAAATCTTACCTTAATAATAGCAGCTAAAAGTGAAATAGAAAAATATTATGAACTTTTTAGAAAAACGGAGTATGATATCGGATCTATAAAATTGAATATATTAGTAGGAAAGCAAGTGTTCTTAAATGAAAAAAACTCTATGGAGAATATAGTGATTGCAGACATTGGAGCTGGGACTACTGATATAGCATTATTTACAGATGGAATTCCTAAAAGCATAAATGCTATTCCAATAGGTGGAAGAAATATAACTAGAGATTTGGCAATTTGCGGGAAGTTTTCGTTTCTAAAAGCAGATAATATGAAAAAGATTTACGCTAGCAATTATAAGGCTTTATATCTAGATAATTCGCTTGAAGAAGAAATTGATGTAGGAACTACTAAAGTATCCAGGAAATTATTCTATGAAGTGGTAAATGCTAGAATTGAAGAAATATTAAGCCATATCAATATAAAATTAAAAAATACTGGTCATTATGATAGAATTTGTAGTATAATTCTATATGGGGATGGAGTTAATTATTTTGAGGATATAGATGAAATCGTTCGTAAAATTTTCGAAATAAAAACTAAAGTTATAAGAAAAAATGATTTGGGAATAAAAAATTCAGAAAATATAACTTCTATGGCTATTGCTAAGGAAGTATATGATAGATTAAATTTATTAGAGAATGATAATATAATTCTAACTAATAAACATAATGATAATAAAGTAATTAATGAAAAAGAACATTTACACAATAATGAAGGTGAAAATCATATTCTAAAAAAAGTTAAAGTTTTTTTTGATAAGATTTTTTAAGGGGAGGAATTGTTTTGTTAGATTTTGAGACAGATATGCAAGAGTTAACCAATATAAAAGTTATTGGTTGCGGCGGCGGCGGAAGTAATGCCGTAAATAGAATGATAGTTGAAGGACTAAAAAATGTTGAATTTATTGCAATAAATACAGATAAGCAAGCACTTATGCTTTCTAATGCAGATCAAAAAATTCAAATAGGTGAAAAGCTAACTAAAGGACTAGGAGCTGGAGCTAATCCGGAAATAGGAAAGAAAGCAGCAGAAGAAAGCAGAGAAGAAATAACAGCTTCTATAAAAGGAGCAAATATGGTATTTATTACTGCTGGTATGGGCGGCGGAACAGGAACAGGTGCTGCACCAATAGTAGCGGAAATTGCTAAATCTATGGATATTTTAACTGTAGGAGTAGTAACTAAACCTTTCCCTTTTGAAGGTAAAAGAAGAATGAGACATGCTGAAATGGGTATAGCAACATTAAAAGAAAAAGTTGACACATTAGTTATAATTCCTAATGAAAGATTACTTAATATGGCTGATAAGAAAACAACATTATTGGATTCATTTAAGTTAGCTGATGAAGTTTTAAGACAAGGTGTTCAAGCTATTTCGGACTTGATCACAATAACAGGTGTAATTAATGCTGACTTTGCAGATATAAAAGCAGTAATGCTTAATAAAGGACTAGCTCATATGGGAGTTGGTTTTGGTAAAGGTGACACTAGAACACAAGATGCTGTTAAACAAGCAATTTCATCTCCACTTTTAGAAACATCAATAGATGGAGCTACAGATGTTATTATAAACTTCACTGGTGGAGCAGACCTTGGAGCATTAGAAGTATATGATGCTGCTGATGTTGTTCGTGAGGCTGTAGATCCAGATGCTAATATAATAGTGGGAGCTGTTATAGATGAAACTCTTAATGAAGAAATAAGAATTACTGTTATAGCAACTGGATTTGAAAGTGAAAACAACAGATTATCATTAGGTTCTATAGTAGAAGAACCTAAAAAAGTTCAACCTCAAGTTAAGGAAGTAGCAAAAGAACAGCAAGAAGTTGCAGTAGATGCAAAAGAACCAGAAATGAATTCTAACAATTATGAGCCAGATGATTTAGATATACCTGTTTTCTTAAGAAGACAAAAGAGACATTAATAACGGAATTTATAATATTAAGAAATAAAGTTAAATAGAATGAAAATTTGTTTTAGAAACTAAAAAATCTATTAAATAGTTTTTTAGTCTTTGATATACAAGTTTTCATTCTATTTTTTTGTTTTTTAGTATGTTATATTTTTCTCAGAAACTTGTCACCAATGAAGATATTATCTTCAATTTATGAATAACATAATTTATAATTATGTTATTCATTTCGGCGAGTTATATGCATAAGTTCGCGTCTTAGTTGGATTATCTATAGGGTTCCACAATGATATTCAAACTTATAAAATTTCAATATCGCTGGTATTCAGGAAATTTGAACAGTAGATATGTATTGGTATCAATAAACCCTATTAGATAGACAATTTAAGAATTAGGCTTATTAGATGAACATATTTACAAAGTTGCTAAAACTTTGAGCTCATATCTTCACTAGAAATCATAAATATATTTGTAACCACAAGGGTCATAATATGAAGAAAACATTTGAAAATGAGCTGTTAAAGGTTCTTAAGCAGAGAACCCAAATCTTTGATTTGGTGAGAATCGCTTACTCAGTGAACGAACGTGAGTCATGTTTCTGCTAACGGTTGTTCCAATTTAGCTTGTGAAGTGAGAGTCCAAAATTTTATTTTGGGTTCTCGAACTTCCTCAGCGAATGTAATGAGTCGAGATTCCCTAGGAAAGTTGGAGCATGCTAAATTGGATACAACCTGCTGCTTAGAACCTTCAGCGATATTTTCATAGCTTTTCGGAATCAAAATATTTATGATTTCGGTAAGTTATCATATAAATTTAGTTTTAAAGTTGGGTATTTCTAAATTTAAATTACATAATTAAATTTAGAATAGAATCACTTGAATTTTATTCCACTTATTTTTAGCAAATTTATATAAGATAAAAGAATTTATTTTTACATATTAAGTTAGTTTTAAATATAAAAAAGAGTACAAAAAAATATAGTGTAAATAAATGTAAAAAGTTTAATTAAAAAAACAAAAAGATTTAATGTGATTGTGACAAATTTTTATGAGAAAGAAGTATATAATAAAATCCAGACAGACTGGAGGCGTTGAGATGGAAATTTATGTTGATACCTTAGTTTTGGAAAATTGCATAGTAAATTTCTTTTTGTTAACAGTAACTATGAAATGCATAAAGCATAAATGTAAGGTGATTGCGCTCTTAAGCTCCAGTTTATTGGGTGGAATTTATACATTGGTTTTAGTTATTCCACAGTTAAACATATTCTCTTGTTTACCTATTGAATTAATTGTTGCTTTCATAATGCTCAGAATAGTGTATGGAAAAACAAACATTCTTAATATGATCAAGATTCTTATTATATTTCTAATGATGACATTTACTTTAAGTGGAGTATGTTTTCTATTTTCATTAAAGCAAAATTTATATTTATTAGGAACTACATTCAAAATAGAGAAGTATTCAATTAAGTATATTATGCTAGGAGTAATGATTATGTATATAATTTTTAGCAGACTTGTGGAATACATTAGAGACAAACTGTTTGTAAGGAATTTTGTTTTTGAGATTGAATTCAATATAGAAGGCAAGCAATATAGTATTAAAAGCTTTTTAGATACTGGAAATGAGCTTAGAGAGCCAATTACAAATCTTCCATGCATTTTAATTGAAGAAAACCTAATAAGTGATGTGGATTTTAATAGTATTAATACACATCATGTGCTTTACAGTTCAATAGGATATGGAGGAAGTCTTAAAGGTATAAAAGTTAACAACATAAAAATAAGCAATAATTATCATCTATATGAAGAAGTCGATGCAATAATATGTCCATGTAAAGAAAAATTAAGTAAAGAATGCGAATTTAATGCCTTATTATCAAGGGGAATAGTCTATAAGGGGGATATTTATGGAAAAGTTAGTTCTGTTTTTTAATAAATTATTATGTAAGTTCAAGTTGTTTAGAAAAAAGTTATATTATGTAGGAGGAAATGATGCTCTACCACCACCATTATCAAAAGATGAAGAAGAAGATTTGGTAAATAAATTAAATGGTGGAGATGAAAATATAAGAAGTACTTTAATTGAAAGAAATTTAAGATTGGTTGTTTATATAGCAAGAAAATTTGAAAACACAGGTGTATATGTAGAAGATTTAATATCAGTTGGTACCATTGGATTAATAAAAGCAGTAAATACTTTTAATCCAGAGAAAAAGATAAAGCTTGCAACTTATGCTTCTAGATGTATAGAAAATGAAATACTTATGTATTTAAGGAGAAATAGCAAGATAAAAGCTGAAATATCATTTTATGAACCTCTTAATATTGACTGGGATGGAAATGAACTTCTGTTATCAGATATATTAGGAACTGAAAACGATACTGTTTATAATTTGATAGAAGATGAAGTAGATAAGCAGTTATTAGTCATGGCATTAAAGAGCTTAAATGATAGAGAAAAAGAAATAGTAAGACTTAGATTTGGTTTAAATGGAACAAGAGAAAAGACGCAAAAAGAGGTCGCGGATATGCTTGGAATCTCACAATCTTACATTTCTAGATTAGAGAAAAAGATAATTAAAAGATTGAAAAAAGAAATAAGTAGAATGATTTAGCTTGTCTTCAAGTATAAAAGTATTGCCTATCGGAGATAATGTTTAATGCAATGGATTATTACTTTCGAAGGGGTGAATACTTGTGATAATTAACAAAGTAGAAATATGTGGCGTTAATACTTCAAAACTCCCTATACTTAAAGAAAAAGAAAAAAAGCAACTTTTTTTACAAATGAAAGCTGGAGATAAGAACGCAAGAGAAACATTTATAAAGGGAAATTTGAGATTAGTACTTAGTGTTATTCAACGGTTTAATAATAGAGGAGAAAATATCGATGACTTATTCCAAGTGGGCTGCATAGGCTTAATGAAATCAATAGATAATTTTGATTTGTCTCAAAATGTTAAATTTTCAACTTATGCAGTTCCTATGATAATTGGGGAAATTAGAAGATACCTAAGAGATAATAATTCTATTAGGGTAAGTAGATCTTTAAGAGATATAGCTTATAAAGCTCTTATTATGAGAGAAAAATTTATAAAAGACAATAATAAAGAGCCTACTATATCTCAAATTGCAAAAGAACTTGAATTGCCAAGAGAAGAAGTTGTATTTGCGTTAGATGCAATACAAGATCCAGTATCATTATATGAGCCAATTTATCATGATGGAGGAGATGCCATATATGTAATGGATCAAATAAGTGACGCTAAAGATACAGATGAGCATTGGCTTGAAAACATCTCTATAAAAGAAGCAATGAAGAAACTTACTGATAGAGAGAAACTTATATTAAATTTAAGATTTTTCAATGGAAGAACTCAAATGGAAGTTGCAGATGAAATTGGAATTTCCCAAGCACAAGTTTCAAGATTAGAAAAAACAGCACTAAAGCATATGAGAAAACACGTATAAGAATGAGAGTTTAATAATATTATAATGGTGGGGGATAATTATGGAACTTGAATTACATTCACTCAATGCTATGAGAAGTATGGAAGTTATAGATATATTAACAGGAACTAAAATCGGGTTTATAAAAGATTTTAAAATAGACTGCGATGAAAATAAAATAGTTGCGTTAATATTACCAGGAGAAATAAAATCATGGTTTGCAAAAGAAGATGAAAAAGAGATTTTGTGGAGCGATATAGTAAAAATAGGAACAGATGTTATATTGGTGAAGGCAAAAGATAAAGATAAAGTAAATGCAAACAATGTATAGCCATATTTCAAAAATATAGTTATAATAAGTATAGGTTTTGATATACGAAAGCAAAGAGGTGAATGAAAGTATGAAATGTCCATTTTGCGGATTTGAAGAAAGTAAGGTTGTTGATTCAAGGTCAACAGATGACAATACAACAATTAGAAGAAGACGAGAATGTTTAAAATGTAATAAGCGTTATACTACATATGAAAAAATAGAGGATTTTCCAATCCTAGTAATTAAAAAAGATTTAACTAGAGAAAATTTCAACAAAGAAAAAATAATTAATGGATTAATTATTGCATGTCAAAAAAGACCCATATCTAGAAAGCAAATCGAAGAAATAGCATATGATATAGAAAAAACAATATCTAATAGTATGCTCACTGAAATCCCATCAAATGAAATAGGGGAAATGGTTATGGCTAGATTGAAAGAGTTAGATGAAATATCATATGTAAGATTCGCGTCAGTTTATAGACAATTTAAGGATATAGATACTTTCCTAGAAGAAATAAAAAATCTTAGAACATAATCACATAATTAAGGATGTTGAAAAGTTTTCAATGTCCTTTTTATAATTAAAAATGTTAGATATAAGTTAAACTTCAGTTAATAAAGATGTCAAGCAGCTAATAAAATGTTAATATTAAGTAAAGAATTTAAATGAATTAAAGAGTACAATCATTTTATTCTTATAAAAAGTAGCTATGCTATATATAAGAATATTTTATGGTGGTTTTGCGACTTTTATTTATTTTCATATGCCTTATTAAAAAGTATTAATTTATTGGAGGATTAGAGTGAATACATTAGAGTTGAAAGACTTAGAAATTAAAGATGATTTTACAATAATGGAGGATAAAAATTTTGAAATTGTCTTCACAAATGCAGAAAAAGGAAGAAGTTTCAATAGAAATACAGAAGAGGGAGTTAGAGAATTAAATTCATTAAAAAAAGAATTTAATGCAGATGATATAATATATATAAAGCAAATTCATAGTGATAGAATATTAAAATATCAAGGTAATGGGAAAAATATTATTGATGAAGAGGGCGATGCAATAATAACAAACGAAAAAAATGTTATTATTGGGGTTTTTACTGCTGATTGTGTACCAATTATATTGGTAGATGAAGAAAAAGAGGTTACAGCTGCTATACACAGTGGATGGAGAGGTACTTTTGAGTCTATTACATTAAGAACAATCAATAAAATGAGAAATGAATTTGGGTCTGATGAAAGAAATATTAAGGCTTATATAGGACCACATATTAGAAAATGTTGTTATGAAGTTTCAGAAGATTTAAAGCAGAAGTTTATTGAAAAGAAAGATACAATAAATGAAAAAGAGCTATTTAATGGAAATAATCTTAACCTTGAAGCGTGCATAATAGACGATTTAAGGAAAGCTGGAATAAATGAGAGTAATATAAATAGTTTAGATTTATGTACTTATTGTAGTAGTGATATTAAATTGCATTCATACAGAAAATCTCAGGGTTCCTATGGTAGAATGTTTTCTTTTATTATTTCACGTTAAGGGGGAAGATGGAATATGGCTAATGAAAAAATTTTAATTGTAGATGATGAAGAACATATAGTTGAATTGCTACATTTCAATTTAGTTAATGCTGGGTATGAGGTTTTAAGTGCTAATAATGGTATTGATGCAGTAAAAATAGCTAAAGCTGAAAAGCCGAGCTTGTTATTGCTTGATTTAATGCTGCCAGGTATGGATGGATTTGATGTTTGTAAGGAAATAAAGAGAGATTCTGAAATGAAAAAAACATCAATAATAATGTTAACAGCTAAAGGCGAAGAACTTGATAAGATACTTGGGCTAGAACTTGGAGCTGACGATTATATAACAAAACCATTTTCCGTCAGGGAATTACTTGCAAGAGTAAAGGCAGTTTTAAGAAGAACAAGCTCATTTAATGAGGCAGAAGATGATGTTTATAATTCAGAAAATCTTAAAGTAGACTTTGAACGTCATGAGGTATATGTGAATGACAGAAAGGTTGATTTAACTTTAAAAGAATTTGAACTTTTACAAATACTAATAAAAAATAAAGGAAGAATACTCAAAAGGGAAACCTTATTAGATAAGATTTGGGGTTATGAGTATATAGGAGAAACAAGAACTGTAGATGTTCATATAAGATATCTTAGAAAGAAGATAGAAGAAGATGATAAAAATCCGAGATTTATCGAAACTATAAGAGGAGTAGGTTATAGATTTAACCCAGCTGAGTAAAAATGAAAAACAAAATATTAACTTCAGTTATTATAACAGTGCTATTTGCACTATTAATTGTAGCATCTTCTTTTATTACAATAATAAATTTAGAGCAAATTAAAAATACAAAAGAACAACTTAGAAATATAAATTCACTAATTTCTGAACTTAATGATGTTACTGATATCAGCAGAAATGATTATGAGGAATTAAAAGCATTAAATAATACAAAAATAAATAGTATAGACGTAAGGTTTACTCTTATAGATAATGATGGAGTTGTATTATATGATAATGAACAGAAAAGTGATGAAAATCATAAGGACAGAGAAGAAGTTAAGAAAGCAATGGAAACTGGTGAAGGTTATTCAAAGAGATATAGCGAGACGATTAAGTCTTATTTAATATATTATGCAACTAGGCTTAATAATAACTTTGTAATTAGAAGCTCTGTAAGTATAAATTCTGTTACAATACTGCTCAAAGAAAATATTAAGTATTGTTTAGGAATATTGCTTGTGGTTATGCCATTTTCTTTATTTTTATCATTAAGACTAGTAAAAAAAATTGTTGATCCAGTTAAAGAATTAGAAAGCGTAACTTTGAAAATGACTCATGGGGACTATAAAATAAGAGCCAATATTAGTACAAATGACGAGCTCGGAACTTTAGGAAACAGTTTCAATAATATGGCGGAACAGTTACAAATAAAGATTCGTGAAGTTATAGACAATCAAAATAAAATAGAATCAATATTAAAAAGTATGGAAAGCGGTGTTATAGCAGTGGATAATTGCAATATGGTAATTTCAATTAATCCATGTGCAGAATCATTGCTTGGCATTAAAAAAAATATTGTAGGCGAATATTTATTAGACCATATAAAGGATTATGATATAATAAAATTCTTAGAACAAGATGATGTAAATGATAAAGAAATAAAAATACGTCATCCAATAGAAAGAGATTTTAAAATTAAGAAATCAGATATGGTAGATGGAATGGAAGGAGTAGGAAAGGTTATAACTTTTCAAGACATAACTGATATAAATAGGGTAGAACTTATGAGAAGCCAGTTTGTTGCCAATGTATCTCATGAATTGAAGACTCCGTTAACATCTATAAAGGGATTTGCTGAAACTTTAAAATTTGTTAAGGATGATGAAACAAGGGAAAAATTTTTAGATATTATAGATAAAGAAGCTGAACGGTTATCAAGGCTTATAAATGATATATTGGTGTTATCTAATATTGAAAGCAATCTAGCAGTTGATATGCATGAGTTTGAACCGGGATCAGTGATTGAAGAAGTGATTAATATAATAAGAAAAACTGCTATTAATAAAAATATTAAATTAGAATTTAAAGATAACAATAATGAGAAGATCTTTGGAGATAGAGATAAATTCCATCAACTAGCTTTGAATTTAATAGAAAATGCAATAAAATACTCTAAGGATACTTCCGGAAAAGTCGAAGTGTTAAGTTATAATGAAGATAAATATTATTGCTTAAGAGTAAAGGATAATGGAATAGGAATACCTAAGGAAGATATATCAAGAATCTTCGAACGATTTTATAGAGTTGATAAATCAAGAAAAAAAGGTGGAACAGGTCTTGGTTTGGCAATTGTAAAACATATTGTTAAAATTTTTAACGGAGAGATTTATGTTAAAAGTGAGCTTGGAGTAGGAACCTGTTTTGAAGTAAAAATTCCATATTTATAACAGATAATGCGCAAAGTGGTAGAAACTTTGCGCATTTTTTAATTATTATCGAAGGTATGTTAAATTTTCTTAACATACCTCTAATATAACTTAACAATTCTCTAATAATAGATTAACTAAATGGGTATATTATAGGATATGTAATAAGAAATAATTTAACCAACATAATTTATGTCGAATTTATTGATGGAGGGAATTTATAATGAAAAAAAGAACTTTAAAGTTAGTCGTAGGGGCTTTGTTAGTGACAGTTATAGGAAGTGCAATGGTTGGGTGTGGAAGCTCATCAAATAAATCAGAAACAGGTACAAAGACTGAATCAAGCGATAAAGTAAGTGGATCTATAACTCTAAGTGGTTCATCAGCCTTACTTCCATTAATGGAACAAGCGATTGAAACATATAATAAGGAAAATCCAGATGCAGAAATTAGTGCTCAAGCAGGTGGATCAGGTACAGGTCTTACTCAAGTGCTAGATGGATCAGTAGATGTAGGAAATTCAGATATTTTCGCGGAAGAAAAATTAGATAAGGATAAAGCAAGTCAGTTAGTTGATCATAAAGTTGTAGCAGAAGGTTTTGGTGTTGCGGTAAGCAAATCACTTGGAATAGATAATTTAACATCAGCTCAAGTCAAAGATATATTCTCTGGTAAAGTAACTAACTGGAAAGAAGTTGGAGGACCTGATAAGCCAATATTATTAGTTCATAGAACAGCAGGTTCTGGTACAAGAGCAACTTTTGAAAAGGTAATTCTTGGTGGAGATAAGTCAGCAGAAAACGAATCATTAGGAGTAACTCAAGATTCAAATGGAGCAGTTTTAAGTGCAATGAAACAAAATGATGGTGCAATTAGTTATTTAGGTCTTGCATATATGAACACACAAGAAGCTAAGGATGCTATAAAAATAGTAAAACTTGACGGAGTTGCAGCTGAAAAAGCAAATATAGCTGATGGATCATATAAGTTCTGGTCATGGGGACACATGTATACTAAAGGTGAAGCAACAGGAGTGGCTAAGAGTTTTATAGATTATGTTACAAACAAAGTTGATAAGTCAGTTCTAGATAATTTAGGATTTGTTTCAGGAAGTGAAATGAAAGTAAAATAATTTCAATTAAGGGATGAGTAAAGATGGAAAAAAGAAGTTTTAAAGAAAGGCTTAAAAATGAGTATTTGGGCCAAGGCTTTGCAGGGCTATGTGGAATATTAATAATAGTGATAACAATATCAATCATAGTATTTATAGCTTCAAAAGGGATAAGAATATTCACAAAAGATGGATATAGTGTCACAGAATTTTTATTCACAAATAATTGGAAGCCAAACAAAGGTGGAGAGCCTTCCTTTGGAGCTCTCGCTTTCATCTTAGGGTCAACCTTAGTATCAGTAGGTGCAGTAATTATAAGTGCACCTATTGCTATTGCTTTGGCGATATTTGTGAATGTCATATCAAGTAAATTTGGAAAAAAGATAATTAAACCTTCATTAGAAGTATTAGTTGGAATACCTTCTGTTGTTTATGGTTGGGTTGGTATTTCTGTGTTAGTACCATTTATAAAAGGAAATTTTGGAGGAATGGGATTTTCTTTAATTGCAGGGATATTAGTTTTATCATTAATGATTTTACCAACTATAGCAACGTTATCTATAGATGCTATAAGAACAATACCTCAAGATCACATTGAGGCATCATATGGCCTTGGAGCTACAAGATGGCAGACGATTTATAGGATAATAGTTCCAGGTGCGAAATCAGGGATATTAACAGGTGTAGTACTTGGGATTGCAAGGGCCTTTGGAGAAGCGTTAGCAGTTCAAATGGTAATTGGTAACACTGTAAAAATACCTGATAGTATTACTTCCTCAATGGCAACATTAACAAGTATAATAACAATGGATATGGCTAATACTGTAGGTGGAACGCCATGGAATGATGCATTATGGACATTAGCATTAATTTTACTTGTGATTTCTTTTATATTTATAGTTATAGTAAGAGTAATTGAGAAAAGGAGTGCGGTATAATGAATGCAAAAAAAGTAGATAAAATTGCGACAGTTATATTTTATATAATAAGTATGTTCATAGTGGTTTTACTTGGTGCATTTATTTTATATATTTTATATAAAGGTGGAAGTATGTTAAAACCGTCATTCCTTTTTGGTAATCCAAAGCTTACAGGAGCAGGAGGAGGAATAGCACCGCAGTTATTTAATTCGTTTTATATGCTTGTTATTTCTTTGATTATAACAATTCCTATTGGTGTGGGAGCTGGAATTTATTTGGCAGAGTATGCTAAAGAAGGGCCTATTCTTAAATTTATAAGAATGTCTCTTGAAACAATGTCTTCACTTCCATCTATTGTTATTGGTATGTTTGGATTACTGGTTTTTGTCAATATGGCGGGGTGGGGATATTCTATACTTGCAGGTGCTTTATCTGTAAGTATATTAAATATACCTTCAATGACTAGAATTTCAGAAAATGCAATAAATACAGCGAGCAAAAGGGTTAAGGAAGCATCTTTGGGGCTTGGAGCGACTAGATGGCAAACATTAGCGAAGCTTACAGTTCCGACAGCTATGGGAGAGATATTAACGGGTATAATACTAGCGGCAGGAAGAATTTTTGGTGAGGCAGCAGCATTTTTATATACTGCGGGATTAAGTTCTAAAAATTTAAATTTCAATACTATAAGTATGACTGGGAATAGTTCAGCATTTTCACTTTTTAGACCAGCAGAAACTTTAGCTGTCCATATATGGAAGCTAAATTCAGAAGGTGCGGTGGTTGATGCAGCTCAAATAGCTAATGGAACAGCGGCTGTGCTTATAATAGCAGTTCTCTTATTCAATGTTTGTGCAAGGTTAATTGGAAATAGATTGATGAAAGCTTATAGTGGGAAGTAGGAGATAGTTATGAATATTATAGAAACAAAAGATTTATGCTTATATTATGGTGATAATCAGGCTCTTAAAGATATAAATATGTCCATAAATAAAAATGAAGTTACAGCACTAATTGGACCTTCAGGCTGCGGAAAATCAACTTTCCTAAGAACTTTAAATAGAATGAATGATTTGATTGAGATTGTAAAAATAACTGGGGAAGTTTTTTTTGAAGGTAAGGATATATATAAGGACTATGATGATATATATTTAAGAGAAAGAATCGGAATGGTATTCCAAAGACCAAATCCATTTCCAATGTCAATTTATGATAACATTGCGTATGGACCTAGAATACACGGCACAAAAAATAAGAAGATCTTAGATGAAATAGTGGAAAAAAGCTTAAGAGGAGCAGCGCTTTGGGACGAGACTAAAGATAGGCTAAAATCAAGTGCGCTTGGAATGTCAGGCGGGCAACAACAAAGATTATGTATTGCTAGAACATTGGCGGTTTCTCCAGAAGTAATTCTGATGGATGAGCCAACATCTGCATTAGATCCAATATCAACTGGAAAAATGGAAGAACTTATGGATGAATTAAAGAAAAAATATACAGTTATCATTGTAACTCATAATATGCAGCAAGCAGGAAGAATAGCTGATAAAACTGCATTCTTTTTAAATGGAGAAGTTATAGAGTACGGAAAAACAGAAGACATATTTTATAATCCAAGAGATAAGAGAACAGAAGATTATATTACAGGTAGATTTGGCTAAAAGGGGGAAATGATAATTATGACAAGGGGATCGCAGGATGCAAGAGTAAAAAATATAAATAGAGAGTTGTTAAAAATGTCTAGTCTAGTTGAAAAGCAAATATATGAGAGTTTGCTAAGTTTAAAAAAATATGATCTAGAAAAGGCTGAGCAAGTTATTAAGAATGATGATATTGTTGATGACATGCAAAAAATGATAGAAGAGGAATGTATCAAATTTATAGCAACTGAACAGCCGCTTGCAACAGATTTAAGGAGAGTATTTACAGCATCTAAGATAGTGACAGATTTAGAGAGAATGGCAGACTATGCAGTAGATATATGCAAGATAACAAAGAGGATTGGGAAAAAGATTAGCTCATTTGAAAAAGGTTCGGAAGAATTATGGGAGATGGATGATAAAGTAAGAGCCATGATAAGAGCGTCTGTAGACTCATATATTAATGAAGATGAGGAAATGGCATATAAGGTTTGTGAAAAGGATGATGAAATAGATGCATTCTATAAATCTTTATTCTCTACTTTGATTAATTCAATAAAAGTAGATGAAAATCTGCTTCAAGAAGGAACTCAATTACTATTTGCAATAAAATACCTAGAGAGAATAGGAGATCATGTAACTAATATATGTGAATGGACTATTTTTTCAAAAACAGGTTCCTATGTTGATTTAAATGAATAAGATGTATGAGTATTATAAAGTGTCCTTAATTTATTGAGGACATTTTTATCATTTGATCATGAATTTCTTGACTTAGGTATTATATTAATGTAATATGAAAAAAATAAATTGAAAGCATAAAGTAAATATATTATATAATAAAGTGATTCATAGCAGTTAATCTGAAATTTAATAAGAATCTAGTTAAGGATTATTTTTTTATATGTAACTAAGGTGTAATTAGGTGTAAACGATAAATTTAAGTATGAAGGGGTAATGGAAGAATGACAAGAGGATCACAAGATGCTAAAGTAAAAAATATAAATAGGCAACTAGTAATTATGGCAGACTTGGTAGAGAAGCAAATATATGAAAGTATGCTGTGCTTAAAGAATTGTGACGTAGAAGTAGCAGATAAAATTATTAAGGCTGATGATAAAGTTGATGAATTACAAAAAATAATTGAAGAACAGTGTATTAAATTTATTGCATCAGAGCAGCCTTTGGCAACAGATTTGAGAAGGGTATTCACTGTTTCGAAAATAGTGACAGATTTAGAAAGAATAGCAGATTATGCAGTGGATATTTGTAAAATAACAAAAAGAATTGGTAAAAATGTTAATTCTCTTAAAAAGGTCTCAGAGGATTTATGGGATATGGAAAGAAAAGCAAGATATATGATAAAGGCATCTATAGATTCTCACGTTAATGATGATGATGAAATGGCATATAGAATTTGCAAAAAAGATGATGAGATAGATACTATATATAGATCGCTGTTTGCTTCTTTTATTAAAGCAATAAAAAAAGATGAAAGCTTACTTCAAGAAGGAACTCAATTGTTATTTGTAATAAAGTATTTGGAAAGAATAGGAGATCACGTAACTAATATATGTGAATGGACGATTTTTTCAAAAACGGGAGCTTATGTTGATTTAAATGAATAGAGATATATAAATGTAGGAAAATGTTCTTTTTATTAAGAACATTTTTTATTCTCTAGGAAATTATATTGTTGGATAATCTGTGGATAACTTATAAGAAAGGCTGATTTAGAAGGTTGGCTTTTAAAAGAGAATAAAAAAGAAAATATATTCGCCTGCATAAAATGTTCTTATATGCAGCATAGCTGCCATTTCTGATGTGCAGATTTTTCTCACATGCGTTCGAAAAGGCAGATGCGTAAAAAAATCTCCGGCTCCACAGTCGCCTGGGATTTTGTTCTTTCAATTGTTTAAATATGTTTTAACAATATGAATTGTTGACTTAACTAAGGGTTTAATGTAATATAACAAAGATAAGAATGTTATAATAAGGGGTGAAAAAATGAAAAATATTATAACAAAAGTAACCTCTAATGGAATTGCAGAGGAAGTCGGGATAGAAGAAAATGATATATTATTATCTATTAATGATAAGAAAATAAATGATATTATAGATTATAAGTTTTTGTCTGCGGATGAAGAAATTGTGTTAGAGATAGAAAAACCTAGTGGTGAGATATGGGAAATTGAAATTGAAAAAGAGTATGGTGAAGACATAGGAATAGAATTTGGTGGAGGCATCATGGATAAGGCAAAATCATGCAGTAATAAATGTATATTTTGTTTTATTGATCAGCTGCCTAAGGGAATGAGAGAAACATTATACTTTAAAGATGATGATTCAAGATTGTCATTTTTACAAGGAAATTTCGTGACATTAACAAATATGAAAGATGAGGACATTGATAGGATAATAAAATATCATATAAGTCCAATTAATATTTCTGTACATACAACTAATCCAGATCTAAGGGTTGAAATGCTAAATAACAGATTTGCAGGCAATGTTCTTGAAAGAATGCAAAGACTGGCTGATGCTGGTATCACAATGAATGCACAAATAGTTTGTGTTCCAGGAATAAATAATGGAAATGAACTTAAACGAACAATTGAAGATTTATATAAACTTTATCCAGAAGTTTCAGATGTAGCAGTAGTTCCTATAGGTATTACTAAGTTTAGGCAAGGACTTAAACATGTTAATACGTATACAAAAGAGCAATCTATTGAAGAAATCAATAATATTAAGGAATTGCAAGATATATATATTAAAGAAACTGGCAAGCCATTTGTAAGATTATCTGATGAATTTTATTTAGTAGCAGGTAAAGAGATTCCAAATGAGGAATTTTATGATGATTATCATCAAATAGAAGATGGTATAGGAATGGTTAGATGCTTTAGGGATGCAATAGATAGCACTTTAGATGATTTAAGTTCAAATATGAAAGGAAGCTTTTCAATTGTTACAGGAGCGTTGGCTTATGATGAATTGTTAGAAGCTAGCAATAAAATAAAGGAAAGAAATCCTAATATACAGCTTGATGTTTATAAGATAATAAATAATTATTTTGGAGAAACAATTACTGTAGCAGGACTTTTAACTGGAACTGATATAATAAATCAGATGAAGGGAATAATAAATACTAAGTATTTAATAATGTCTAATAACATGTTTAGGAAAGGCTATGAATTATCTGATTCTAACGAGCAGATAATGCTGGATGATATTAAAATTAAAGATATTGAATCAGCTTTAGATGTTAAGGTGATAGTAGTCGACTATACAGGTGAAGATTTAATAGAAAAACTTAATGAGGCATGTGAAGAAAAATAAAATAGCGTGATAGCTTGTTATTTTTGAGTATGTCTAGATATAAAGAGGAGGAATTTTAATGGGTAAACCGATAGTTGCCATAGTTGGAAGACCAAATGTTGGAAAATCAACTTTGTTTAATAGATTGGCAGGAAAAAGAATTTCAATAGTACAGGATACACCAGGAGTTACAAGAGACAGAGTGTATGCAGAAGCAGAGTGGTTAAATTATAATTTTACCATGATAGATACAGGTGGTATTGAACCAGAAAATAATGATATTATTATAAAACAAATGAGAAGACAAGCGAATATTGCAATTGAGACAGCTGATGTAATAGTATTTATAGTCGACGGTAAAGAAGGATTAACAGCTGCAGATAATGAAGTGGCTACTATGCTTAGAAAGAGCAAAAAACCAGTAGTTTTAGTTGTTAATAAAGTTGACAATTTAAAAGATGAAAATAATGCTTATGAATTCTATAATTTAGGAATAGGTGATCCTATAACAATATCAGCAGGTCAAGGATTAGGTCTTGGTGATATGCTTGATGAAGTGGTTAAGCATTTTGACAAATCTATTTATGATGAAGAAGAGGATGAATATATTAGAATAGCAATGATTGGTAAGCCTAATGTAGGTAAATCTTCTTTAATTAATAAGTTATTAGGTGAGGAAAGAGTAATAGTTTCTGATGTACCTGGTACTACAAGAGATGCAATAGATAGTTACTTAGAAACAGAAGAAGGTAAGTTCATATTAATAGATACAGCTGGTCTTAGAAGAAAGAGCAAGGTAAAAGAAGAAATTGAAAGATATAGTGTTGTAAGAACTTATGCAGCAATTGAAAGAGCAGATGTGTGTATACTTATGATTGATGCAACAGAAGGAATTACAGAACAAGATGAAAAAATAATAGGTTATGCTCATGAATTGAGAAAAGCTATTATGGTTATTGTTAATAAATGGGATTTGGTTGAGAAGGATGATAAAACTTTAGATAATTTTAAAAAGGATCTACAATCAAATTTAAAGTTCTTAAGTTATGCTGAATACCTATTTATATCTGCACTAACAGGTCAAAGAACTAATAAAGTACTTAAGTTAGCAAGATATTGCTATGATAACTACAATAAGAGAATTTCAACAGGTATATTAAATGAGGTCATAAGCAAAGCTGTACTTATGAAGGAACCGCCTATTGTTGGAATTAAGAGAATGAAAATTTACTACGCGACTCAAGTTGCAACTAAACCACCTAAATTTGTGTTCTTTATAAATGATGAAAGTGCAAGACACTTCTCATATGAAAGATATTTAGAAAATCAATTGAGAGATAGTTTTGATTTCAAAGGAACTGGAATACAAATTGAATACAGACAAAGAAAGGAATAGTTATGAGTAAAATTACTTTTTTAGGAGGAGGAAGCTTTGGAAGTGCCTTAGCTGTTTTACTTGCAGAAAAAAATAATGTTGTTAATATATACGATAGAGATAAGAATGTTGTTAATGAAATAAACATTAAGAGAACAAACGAAAAGTATATGAAAGATTTTGCAATTCCTAAAGGAGTAACTGCATTTAATAGTATTGAAGAAGCAATAGATGGTGCTGATTATATAGTTTTATCAGTACCTTCCCATGTAATTAGAAGTATGTGTATAGCTATTAAAGGGAAAATCCCTAGAGATATTCCAATAATATCTATTGCAAAAGGTATTGAGGAAGATACAGATAAAAGATTATCAGTTGTAATTGAGGAAGAATTAGATAATCCAGTTGTAGTTTTATCAGGACCAAGCCATGCTGAAGAAGTTGTAATGAAGATACCAACTACAATAGTTAGTACATCTAAAGAAATGAAATTTGCAACTGATATTCAAGATTTATTTATGACACCATATTTTAGAGTCTATACTAATGACGATATAATAGGAGTAGAAGTTGGTGGCGCTGTGAAGAATGTAATTGCGTTAGCTGCAGGAGTTATAGATGGTCTTGGGTATGGAGACAATACAAAAGCTGCACTTTTAACTAGGGGGATGAAGGAAATCTCTAGAGTTGGGATAGCACTTGGTGGAAGAGCGGAAACTTTTTACGGATTAACTGGTATGGGAGATTTAATAGTTACTTGTACATCTATGCATTCTAGAAATAGAAGAGCTGGTTTACTGATAGGTAAAGGTATGTCTCTTGAAGATGCTTTAAAAGAAGTAGGAATGGTTGTTGAAGGAGTAAAAGCTTGTAGAGCCTTTTATCAACTGAAGGAAAGAATAGGTATATCAATGCCTATAACAGATGGGCTCTATAAAGGATTATTTGAAGGAAAGAATGCTAAGTCTATTATTGATGAACTCATGAATAGAGACAAAAAGAGTGAATTATTTTAATATTTATAGCATTGAAATTATAAGTATACTTTAGGAATTTATATTCAAGTTATTTGTACCAGCTATACAAAAAAGAGTAATTTTTTGTATAGCTGGTTTTGTATTTTCAAATGTTAGTAAATTATAGTTTGATTAAATCCATCCGTAGGTTTGAACATGTTGGCTACTATTTTTTTATTCTTTTTTGATTATGCCTAATGTTAATGTTTAGTTTTAAAGATAGGAATTTTAATATGATTTTAATCATATATTTAGTGATTAGAATTGTATTAAAATTTTTTATTTATTATATTTGTATATTTTAAATAAAGGATGAATATATATATATTGGAAAAAAGAATATGGGAGGGAAAAATGTGGACAATTTTAACATATACAAAGATATAGCCGATAGAACCCAAGGGGACATATATGTAGGAGTCGTAGGACCAGTTAGGACAGGGAAATCTACATTTATCAAAAAGTTCATGGATCTTATGGTAATACCTAAAATTGATAATACTTATAAAAAGGAAAGAGCAAAAGATGAGTTACCACAGAGTGGCTCAGGAAAAAATATTCACACAACAGAACCTAAATTTGTACCTAATGAAGCAGTAGAAATAAATTTAGGGGATGAAATAAAATTTAAAGTAAGGATGGTTGACTGCGTAGGATATATTGTAAAAGGAGCATTAGGATATCTAGATGGTGAGGAAACTAAAATGGTTCATACACCATGGTATGATTACGAAATACCTTTTGAGGATGCAGCAGAAATTGGGACAAGAAAAGTTATAAAGGACCATTCAACAATAGGATTAGTAATTACAACTGATGGAAGTATAACTGGAATAGATAGAAATGACTATGTAGAACCAGAAGAAAGAGTAATATATGAATTACAGTCACTAAATAAACCATTTATTGTAGTTCTTAATACTAATAAGCCTAATTCTCAAGAAACTAAGGCATTGAAAAAAGAATTAGAAGATAAATATAATGTAACTGTTCAAGTTATGGATGTTTATAATATGGAAGAACAAGATATTGAGGATTTATTTAAACACGTACTTAAGGAATTCCCTGTAAAAGAAATAAATATTGATATGCCTGAATGGTTAGAGAAATTAGAATGTAACCATTGGCTAAAAAAAGATTTTTTCAACATAATTATGAACATGAGTCAAGATGTCTCTAAGGTAAGAGACATAAAATACTGCTTAAATGATTTTGAAAATGAAGACTTTATGGGAAAAGCAACTATAAATGAAGTTGATTTAGGCAGTGGAACAGCAAAAATATCTATGAAACCTAAAGATGGAATTTTCTATAAGGTTCTTAGTGAGATATGTAATTTAGAAGTTGGTTCAGAAAGTGACTTACTCAGCATAATAAATGACCTAAGTCATGCAAAATGTGAATATGATAAGGTTAAAGACGCATTAGAGGATGTAAGAGAGAGTGGCTATGGATTGGTTGCACCACAACTTTCAGAAATGAAGTTTGAGGAACCTGAAATAGTTAAACAAGGTAATAAATATGGAGTTAAATTAAAGGCAAGTGCTCCAAGCTTACATCTTATAAAGTGTGATATTAAAACTGAGATAAGCCCTATAATGGGATCAGAAAAGGAATCCGAAGAACTAGTAAAAGGCCTTCTAGAACAATTTGAAACAGATCCAGCTCTTCTTTGGCAAAGTAATATGTTTGGAAAATCTTTAGAAGTGTTAGTAAAAGAAGGATTACAAAACAAGCTATATAAAATGCCGGAAGATGTTCAAGTTAAGATTCAAAAAACTTTGCAGAAAATTATTAATGAAGGTAATGGTGGATTAATCTGTATAATACTTTAAAAAAATCTGATATAAAGATTTTTATAATTTAATCCTAACAAAGTGTTGATTTTATATTGTAGTTAAGTAAATTAGTTATATTAGTGATACTACATATTAGGCATAATCAAGAGAATAACGAGTGCATATGCCAAACCTATTTTCAAGTACATGGGGAGGCTCGACTCGCTGGAATCCATGAGCAAGTGATTCACACTTAATCATAGGTTTTGGTTCTCAGCTCACGGAGGAAGAGAGCCAAAATAGGCTAGATATAAGAGAAATCTGCTTCCATGCCTAATGAAAATAATCATGGTATTTTGGACTCGTTTTTCTCGTATATGCCTTATGTATTGTGAAGTAATAAAATCAACACTTTTTTTACCATGATTTTTTATTTAAGTGGTGGAAAAATACATACTACTGGGATATAATAAAAGAAAGGATATAAATGAGGGGTATTATGAAAAGAGAGTATAAAGCTTATAAGAAAGTTGGTAAAATTAAAATCTCTATAAGTGAGCTCTTAGAGCTTGATTTACCTAGAATAGTTTATGCCTCTCCAGGTGTTGTAAACCATATAAAAAAAAGACATGGTAGGCAATTCACAAAAAAAATCAAGGATAATATAATAGATACTATAGAAAAAGTGATTAAAGATCCACAATATGTTGGTGTAAATTATAAGAGATCAGTTGGTGACTCTCTTGAATTAGTTAAGAAGATTGATAATATTATCTTACTTTTAGGATTGGAAGTTGATTTAGAAGATCAATATATATATGTCGCAACTATGTATCCAATAACATTGTCAAAAATGAATGCTAGAATATATAGGGGAAGATTAATAAAAGTTGAAGATAGTGAATTAAAAGAAAATATATTATAATTAATTTTGAAATAAATTTTGTTTTTTGAGGTGAGAAAAGGCTCCTCACGCGCTAGTCTTAGTAATCAGAGATGCAGGATACGCCGACCTGCCAAAAAATAAATTATATTAGAGAGATTACTTAACAATGGTTTAATAAATAGTTGTTAAGTAATCTTTTGCTATTTAAATAGATAAACCATCTAAGATCTGAAATTATACATATAGATCTACGAAATAAGAATTATGATGTTGTTCCAATTTCTAAGAAAATTCCACTTTTAACTTGTCACTAATTTTTAGTAAGTATATGAATTTAAAGATTTATCAAATTTGCAAATATAAATGTTAACAATTTGTGAACAGAATGTTGACATAGAAATTTATTATGATTATACTTAGTTAAGCAAACTCCAAATTGTTTAAAAGTTAAAAGGAGGTGTACAGTTGATAAGAAGTATGACTAGCTTTGGAAGGGCTCAAAGCGAAGATGGAAGAAAGTCAAGTTTCTCTATAGAGATGAAGAGCGTAAATCATAGATATTTAGATATAAATATAAGAATGCCTAGAACGATGTTAGCTTTAGAAGAGAAGATAAGAAAGATAATTAGTAAAAGATTAAATAGAGGTAAAGTTGATGTTTTTATTAATTATAAAGCCTATGGAAATAGCGTTGGAAAAGCAAATCTAAATATGAAGTTAGCTGAAGAGTATTATAAGTGTTTAAAACAGATCCAAAGTGAATTGAACGTTATTGATGATATATCTACAACTAAAATAGCTAAATTTCCTGATGTTATTACATTGGAAGAGTTGGATGATGATTTAGATGATATTTTTAGTGAGATATCGCCTCTGATTGAATCGGCTCTAGATTTAATGAATGATATGAGATGCAAAGAGGGCGAAAAATTAAAAGTTGATATTTTATCAAAAATTGAGATTATAGAGAATTACGTTGAACAAATAGAAAAGGTAGCTGACAGTATCCCTAAGAATTACAAGAAGAAACTTGAAGAAAGATTGGAAGAATTATTATCTGGTGTTGATATAGATGAAAGCAGGATAGCATTAGAAGTGGCTATTCTTTCAGATAAGGCAGCAGTAGATGAAGAAATAACAAGACTCAGAAGTCATTTAGACCAAATGAAAAGTACCTTAGATTTAGATGAACCTATTGGAAGAAAATTAGATTTCATAATTCAAGAAATGAATAGAGAAGCTAATACTATAGCATCTAAATCAACAGAAATAAATATGACTAACAAAGTAATAGAGATAAAAAATACCATTGAAAAAATAAGAGAACAAGTTCAAAACATTGAATAATTAGGAGGTAAAAAATGGGAATAAAATTAATAAACATAGGCTTTGGGAATATAGTCTCTGCTAATAGATTAGTTGCAATTGTGAGTCCTGAATCAGCACCTATTAAAAGAATTATTCAAGAAGCAAGAGATAGAGGTATGCTAATAGATGCTACTTACGGAAGAAGAACTAGAGCTGTAATAATAACAGATAGCGATCATGTCATCTTATCAGCAGTTCAACCTGAAACAGTAGCTCATAGATTATCTACAAAAGATGATATGGCAGTTGATGAGGATGATGAATAATGATTACTAAAGGGAGAGGTCTATTAATAGTTATATCAGGACCGTCTGGTGCTGGAAAAGGTACTATATGTAAAAGATTTATGGAGAAAAATAAGGATGTAATGTTGTCTGTATCAGCTACTACAAGATCTCCAAGAGCTGGAGAAGTAGAAGGTATTAATTACTTTTTTATGTCCAAAGAGCAGTTTGTAGAAAAGATAGAAAGTAATGATTTCTTAGAATATGCAGAAGTGTATGATAATTACTATGGTACACCTAAATCTAACGTTGAAGAAATGTTACAAAATGGGAAAGATGTTATTCTAGAAATAGATATACAAGGTGCATTAAAAGTTAAAGAAAACACAAGAGAAGGAGTTTTTGTATTTATTCTTCCACCATCTATGGAAGAGTTAAAACAAAGAATCATTAACAGGGGCAGTGAAACTCAAGAATCTCTAATGAAGAGATTTAAATCAGCGTATAAGGAAATTAATTTTATTTCTAAATATAATTATGCTGTAGTAAATGATAAAGTAGAGATAGCTGTAGAAAAATTAGAAGCTATAATATCTGCTGAAAAATGCAGAGTAGATAGAATAAAAGATAGTATATTAGATTCAAAGGAGGGAATTATTCATGAACAACTCTATGATTAGTCCATCAGTAGTAGACTTATTAGAAAAGGTACATGACAGATATTCTTTAGTAATTTTAACATCAAAAAGAGCTAGACAAATAATAGAAGGTGCAGAACCTCAGATTTCAATAAAATCAAATAAACCTTTAACAATTGCAATAAATGAAGTAGATCAAGATGCAGTTGAATTTGAAATTTTAGAAGAAGGTCTTAAATAAAATGAAAAAGAATTTAGTGTTGGGTGTAAGTGGTGGAATTGCAGTATATAAGGCATTAGAAATAGTAAGTTTACTTGTTAAAAAAGATATTAATGTTAATGTAATTATGACAGAATCAGCTACTAAATTTGTGACCCCATTATCATTTCAATCTTTAAGTCAGAATATGGTTACATGCGATATGTTTGCAGAACCGAAAGCTTGGGAGATTCAACATATAAGCTTAGCAGAAAAAGCAGATGTATTCTTAGTAGCACCTGCTACAGCTAATATAATAGGTAAAGTTGCAAATGGAATAGCAGATGATATGCTTTCGACTACAATAATGGCAACTAAGGCAAAAGTGATTTTTGCACCTGCAATGAATACCAATATGTATGAGAATCCTATAGTCCAAGAAAACATTAAGAAATTAAAGTCACTTGGATATGAATTTATAGACCCAGCTGAAGGAAGACTTGCTTGTGGAACAAGCGGTAAAGGTAAACTTGAAAGTCCTGAAATTATTGTTGACAAAGTTTTAATGGAATTAAATGAAAATAAAGATTTGCTAAATAAAAATGTTGTAGTAACAGCAGGTCCAACTATAGCACCTGTAGATCCTGTGAGGTTTATTACAAATAGATCAACTGGAAAAATGGGTTATGCTATAGCAAAGGAAGCACGAAATAGAGGAGCCAATGTAACATTAATATCTGGACCAACATCAATAATAGCTCCAAAAGATATTAATGTTGTAGAGGTTTCTACCAATGAAGAAATGAAAAATGAAGTTATGAACATATTTGATGAAGCAGATATAGTAATAAAGTCAGCTGCAGTTGCAGATTATAAGCCTAAAAATTATAGCACACAGAAAATAAAAAAAGGTGACGGAGAGCTTTGCATAGAATTTATTAGAGATAATGATATTCTAATGGAGCTTGGAAGCAAAAAGAAAAATCAAATTCTAGTAGGATTTGCGGCTGAAAGCCAAGAGTTAAAAGACAATGCTATGTCAAAACTACAAAGAAAAAATTTAGATTATATTGTAGCAAACGATATAACAGCAAGTGATACTGGGTTTGCCTCAGAAGATAATAAAGTAATAATCTTGTCTAAAGAAGGTAAGGAAATTTACTTGGATAAGATGAGCAAAGAAAAAATTGCAACTAACTTATTTGATATTATACTTGAGAAGCGCTAGAATTTGCGCTTCTTTTATTAATATTGGAAATACTTATACATATAATACACAAATGAGGGTAGATGTATAGGAATGAAATAGTTTTGATTATTAGCTTTTACGTAATAATCAGAAGGTAATTATCTAATATTGAATATTGTTAATATAAGATTAGATGTGAGGTGATAGGTATAAATATCATGTATGCTGAAATAATTATAAATAGTGATGCTTTGGAAATTGATAAGCCATTTACATACAAAGTACCTAGCGAACTTCAGGATAAAATAGGAATAGGATTTAGAGTAAAAGTGCCTTTTGGGCCTAAAAGCAGACCAATAGAAGGCTTTGTATTTTCAATATTACAGGAAGATGATTTAATTAATTTCAATTATAGAGTGAAAGAGATTTTAAATATATGTGATGATTATGCTATATTAACAAACTATGATATGGAAGTAATTAAATTTTTAAGAAGAAAGTATTTATGTAAATTTATTGATGCAATTCGCCTTATGATTCCTGTTGGAATTATGAAGGGGCTAAGGGAAAAAAAGAAAAAAGTAGTTTTAGTAAATGAAGAAATACAAGCGGATCAGCTGGATAAAGAAAATTACAAAAAATTATATGATTTCATAGCCAGCAACAATGGGATTTATACAAAAACAGAAATTGTTAGTAATGGATGCTTCTCTTTATACTTATTAAATAAGTTAATAGAAAAAGGTATACTAAGGACAGAAGAACAAACAGTATTTAGATACAACACTCGAATATATGATACTGATAGTAATAAGAAACTTACAGTAGAGCAGGAAAACTGTCTTAATACGATTTTAAACAGTCCTGATCAAAAATATCTAATAAAAGGTGTTACGGGATCGGGGAAGACAGAAGTATATATAAGACTAGTTGAAGAGATGTTAAGTCAAAATAAAAGTACAATTGTTTTAGTTCCGGAAATTTCATTAACCCCTCAGATGATTGAACGATTTAAAGGCCGATTTGGAGAGAATGTTGCACTTTTTCATAGCAGGTTAAGTGATGGTGAAAGATTTGATGAGTGGTATAGAGTAAAAGAAGGGAAAGCTAAATTAGTTATAGGAGCACGAAGTGCCTTGTTTTTACCGCTTCAGGATCTTGGACTTATTATAATTGATGAAGAACATGAAAATACATATAAATCAGAACATAATCCTAAATATCATACTAGAGAAGTAAGCGAGTTCATATGCGAAATTAAGGGCTGTAAATTAGTTATGGGGTCAGCAACTCCTAGCGTTGAAAGCTATTACAAAGCTATCAGAGGTGAATATAAGTTAATAGAAATGCATAAAAGGACTAATGGAAAAGAAATGCCGCATATGGAAATAATGGATATGAGGGAAGAGCTGAAAAGTAAGAATTTATCATTGTTCAGTAGAAAACTTTTAGCTGAAATAGAGGCAACTTTAAAAAATAAGAAGCAGGTAATTTTATTTTTAAACAGAAGAGGGTATTCAACATTTATTTCGTGTAGAAGTTGTGGATATGTATTTAAATGTCCAGAATGCGATGTTTCTATGACATACCATAAAAATGGATATTTGATATGCCATTACTGCGGAAGGGCAGAGAAATCAAAAACTGTATGTCCAAAATGTAATAGTAAATATGTGAAATTTTTTGGAGCAGGAACAGAACGTGTTGAACTAGAAGTGAAAAAATATTTTCCGAAATCAAGAGTATTGAGAATGGATGTTGACACTACACGGCATAAAAATTCTCATGAATCCATTTATAATTGTTTTAAAAATGGAGAAGCAGACATATTAATTGGAACACAAATGGTGTCAAAAGGATTAGATTTTAAAAATGTTACACTGGTTGGAGTTTTAGCGGCAGACATGTCTCTGAATTTGCCTGATTACAGAGCTTCTGAAAGAACATATCAAATAATAACGCAGGTTGCGGGCAGGTCTGGAAGAGGTGAAGATGAAGGCAAGGTAATAGTTCAAAGCTATACGCCAAACCACTATAGTTTAAAGTGTGCTCAAGAAGAGGATTATGAATCTCTATTTAAAGAAGAAATAAAGATTAGAAGGTTGATGGAAAATCCTCCTTTTGGTAAAATATTATTAATTGTTGGATCTTCGAAATTTGAAGAAAAATTAACAAAATTTATGTATACTTTAGAGGCTGATTTGAAAAAATTAGTAGTAGATGATCTTACTATTCTCGGACCAGTTCCTTGTATAATTTCTAAATTAAAAGAAAATTACAGATGGCAGATAATAATAAAAGGAAATTTTGATGATGAGTTTAGTGAAAAAGTTAAAGATACACTTTATCTATTAAATAAGAGTGTATATAATGAAATAAGGGTTAGTATAGATATTAATCCTAATAATATGACATAGGGGGAATACAAAATGGCATTAAGAAATATAAGAAAATATGGTGATGACGTACTAAGAAAGAAATGCAGAGAAGTTGATAAAATAGATGCTAGACTATTGACATTAATTGAAGATATGAAAGAAACAATGTATGACGCTGACGGCGTTGGTCTTGCAGCTCCTCAGGTTGGGATATTAAAGAGATTATTTGTTGTAGATATTGGAGATGGACCACTAGTATTTATTAATCCAGAAATAATAGAAACAAGTGGGTCTCAAATAGACGAAGAAGGATGCCTTAGTTTACCAGGAGAAACAGAAGAAGTTATGAGACCTAATTACGTTAGAGCGAAAGCTTTAAATGAAAAGGGAGAAGAATTCGAAATAGAAGCTGAAGAGTTACTTGCAAGAGCTATATTACATGAATATGACCATTTAAATGGAACTTTATTTATAGATAGAGTTAAAGGTAGAGGGGCTTCAAAAAAATAAATACTGATAGGAGGATAATATAATGAATATAGTATTTATGGGTACTCCTGATTTTGCAGTTCCTTCTTTGCAAAGAATGATTAAAGAGTACAATGTTACTGCTATTTTGACTCAACCAGACAAACCAAAGGGTAGAGGAAAGAAAATGGCGTACTCTGCAGTTAAAGAAGAAGGATTAAAACATGAAATCCCAATATACCAGCCAATAAAGTTAAAAGATGATAGAGATTTGATAGAGAAATTAAAAGAGCTCAAACCAGATTTTATTATAGTAGTGGCATTTGGGCAGATTTTAACTAAGGAAGTATTGGATATACCAAAGTATGGATGTATAAATCTTCATGCATCTTTGCTTCCAATGTATAGAGGTGCTGCACCACTAAATTGGGCAATAATAAATGGAGAGAAGATTTCTGGGAATACCACAATGCTTATGGATGTTGGTTTAGATACAGGAGATATGATTCTTAAGGATGAAGTTGAAATTCCTAATAATATGACAACTGGTGAATTACATGATATATTAATGATTAGAGGAGCAGACTTACTTGTAAAAAGTATAGAGGGAATTTCTAAAGGAGAGATAGTTCCAGAAAAGCAAGGAAATGAGACTTTTTATGCCAAGATGCTTGATAAGAACATCGCTAATATAGATTGGAATAAAAGTGCTGAAGAGATTCATAACTTAGTTAGAGGACTAAATCCATGGCCAATTGCTTACACCGATTATAAGAATGAAAGAATGAAGATATATGAAACAGAAGTTCTAAGAGAAAAAAGCAACAAAGAACCTGGTACTATTATAGATGTAAGCAAAAATGGAGTGAAAGTTTCATGTAAGGAAGATGTTCTCTTAATAAAAAGAGTACAGTTTCCTAATGGTAAGCCTTTGACAATAGAACAATATATTAATGGACATGAAATAGAGGAAAATATAATTTTACAATAATGGAGTTGATGTTTAATGCATTTTTATCCGTTTTTTGATCCAACAATGATATTATTAGTTCCAGCTATAATAATTTCATTTTGGGCTCAATCCAAAATTAATAGTGCGTATAGTAAGTATAGCCAAGTAAGAACAATAAATGGATATACTGGTCAACAAGTTGCAAGAATGATGTTAGATGAAGCTGGGCTTTTTGATGTTAGAATAGAATTGATAAATTCAAAGCTTGGAGATCATTACGATCCTACAAGTAAAATCCTCAGACTGTCCCCAGAGGTATATTCAGGTGGATCTATTTCTTCAGCAGGCATAGCTGCCCATGAGGTTGGGCATGCATTGCAGCATAAAGAAAGGTATGCTCCACTAGTAATAAGAAATTCTATTGTGCCAGTTGTAAATATTGGCTCAAATGTATCATGGATGCTATTCTTTGTTGGTATATTATTAGGTTTTAAGGGATTAACTACACTTGGAATAATTCTATTTTCAGGAGTTGTAATTTTTCAGCTAATAACATTACCTGTAGAGTTTGATGCATCTACCAGAGCTTTGAATATATTAAAGTCTAGAGGAATATTATATGGTGACGAAACTAAAAGTGCACAAAAGGTTTTAGACGCAGCAGCAATGACATATGTAGCTGCAACGTTAATGGCAGTATCACAGTTAATAAGATTAATTGCTATAAGCAATAGAAGAAATGATTAGTAAAGAGGTAGCGTATGAATTGTAGAAAATTAGCAGTAAAGATATTAGGAAGAGTCTTAAATGAAGGGGCTTACTCTAATATAGTATTAGCAAAAGAGTTAAATGAAGCAGAATTAAGTGATAAAGATAAAGCACTATTGACTGAAATTGTCTATGGAGTTTTAAGAAGGAAAAAAACATTAGATATTATAATTTCAAACTTTGTAAAAGACCTTAAGTTAATGAATAAAGATATCTTAAATATTTTAAGAGTAGCAATATATCAAATGAACTTTTTGGATAAGATACCTAGCTATGCTGCTTGTAATGAAGCAGTAGAGGAAGCTAAAGAAATATCAGAAAATGATTCAAAGTTAGTAAATGGAATACTTAGAAATTTCACTAAAAATCCTGATGATATTGAAGTTCTAGGAAATAAAATTGATGAATATGCATATAAGTTTTCATTTGAACCTTGGATGATAAGACTTTTAATAAAACAATATGGTGAAAATGTATCAAAGAAAATAATGTCTGGATTAAATTCAATCCCACAAGTAAGTGTTAGAGTAAATGAACTTAAAGCAGATTATGATGAAGTCTTTGAAAAATTAGAAGAACTTGAATATGAAGTTGAAGAAGGCGCTATTTGCCCAGAAGCAATTTGCATAAAAGGTGGTAAATCTATAGAAAATAATCCGCTATTCCAAGAAGGAAAAATCACAGTTCAAGATGAAAGTGCAATGATTATAGCACCATTATTAGAATTGGAAGAAGGAATGACAGTTACAGATTTGTGTAGTGCACCTGGTGGTAAAACTACTCATATTGCTGAAATACTTCAAAACACTGGAAAAGTATTAGCGTATGATCTTCATGAATCTAAACTTGGATTAATAAAAGAAAATTGTGAGAGATTAGGTATAACTAACGTTGAAGTTAATACAAGTGATGCAACTAAATTAAACCCAGATTTAATAGCATCTAGTGATAGAATCTTAATAGATGTTCCTTGTTCAGGGCTTGGAATAATAAGAAAAAAACCGGAAATAAAGTGGAACAAGACAAGAAATGAATTAAGAGAAATTATAAAAATTCAAAGAGATATAATGGAATGTGCATGGATGTATTTAAAAGAGGATGGAATAATGATATATTCAACTTGTACATTAAATAAAGAAGAAAATGAAGAAAATATTGAGTGGTTTGTTAGCAGACATAAAGACTGTAGCGTGAAAAAGATCTTTATTGGTAAACAAGATAACTTAGTATACAATAGAGATGGTTCTCTAACTATTATGCCAAATGAAAATATGGATGGATTCTTTGTGGCTAAATTAGAAAAAAGACAATAGTAGGTGAATAAATGAACAATTTGCTAGATTTTACTTTAGAAGAACTTAAAGCATGGATGAAGGAAAATGGTGAAAGTGCATTTAGAGGTCAACAAATATTATCATGGATTTATAAAGGTGTTAAAGAATTCGATGATATGAGAAATATACCAAAGCCATTAGTACACAAACTAAAAGAAAATTTTTTTGTAGGTTTGCCAAAGATAATAGAAGTATATAAATCTAATATAGATGGTACAGAAAAATTCTTGTTAGGATTTAAGGATGGAAACTTAATAGAATCTGTACTAATGAGATATAAGCATGGAAATTCCATATGCATATCCACTCAAGTTGGATGTGCGATGGGATGCAAATTTTGCGCATCTACAATTGAAGGTAAAGTTAGAAATCTTACAACTGGAGAAATTTTATCGCAAATTATGGTTGTTCAAGATTATATCAATGAAAGGATTTCTAACGTCGTATTAATGGGAAGTGGTGAACCACTTGATAATTATGATAATGTTATGAAGTTTCTAAAAATAGTTTCTGCCGAATATGGATTAAATATTGGGCAGAGACATATAACATTATCTACTTGTGGAATTGTACCTAAGATATACGAATTAGCAGGTAAAGAACTTAGTATAACTCTAGCTATATCGTTACATGCATTTAGTAATGATAAGAGAAAAGAGATTATGCCTATAGCTAATAGGTATAGTATTGAGGAAGTATTAGAAGCTTGTAGATATTATATAAGCAAAACTAATAGGAGAATTACGTTTGAGTATGCACTAGTGAAAGACGTAAATGATGGCAGAGAAGATGCAAAAGCATTAGGCAAATTGTTAAAAGGTATGCTTTGTCATGTTAATTTGATACCAGTAAATGAAATAAAGGAAAATACATATAAGAGATCTTCAAAAAAGGCGATAGAAGATTTTTCGGAAATACTAAAAAATCATGGAATAGAAGTTACTACAAGACGTGAAATGGGAAGTGACATTAATGCAGCATGTGGACAACTTAGAAGAAGTTACATAAATACCCAAGAAATAGAGGGGGAGCAAAATGGTAGGTTTAGTTAGTGATGTTGGGTTAAGGCGGACATTAAATGAAGACTCTGCTTCGTATTTAGAAAGAGACGAATTCAAGATTTATGTAGTGGCAGATGGAATGGGTGGACATAATGCAGGAGAAGTGGCCAGCCAGATGGCTGCAACGAATATTGTTGATTACGTAAAAGAAAACTTTTCTTCTAGTAAAGCAGAAAATTTACTTGTAGAAGCTATAGAGAAAGTAAATAAAGATATATTTACTTTCTCTAACACTAGCGAAAATTTAAGTGGAATGGGAACTACTGTTACAACTTGTTTTATGACTAAAAATTTTATACAGGTTGCAAATGTAGGTGATAGTTGTTGTTTTGCAGTTAAAAACAATGAAATTAAAAAGATTACTAAAGATCATTCTTTAGTACAAGAACTAGTTGATATTGGGAGTATAAGTGAAAAAGAGGCGGAAAATCATCCTAAGAAAAATATTATTACAAGAGCATTAGGAACTAGCATTAATGTGAATGTAGATATATTTCAGTTAGAGAACAGAGAATATGACCTTTATATATTGTGTTCAGATGGATTGACAAATGAATTAACTAAAGAAGAGATTCTACAAGTCGTCACTGAAGGAGAAAGTTATGTAAACATTGCTAATAAACTTGTATACTTGGCAAAGCAAAACGGTGGCAGAGATAATATAACAGTATTGTTGTTTGGAGGAGAGATGTAGCATGGATGGAATTGTACTTGGAAACAGATACGAGTTGTTAGAAAAAATAGGGGAAGGCGGAATGTCAGAAGTATTTAAGGCAAGAGACAATAAATTAAATAGGTTTGTTGCAGTTAAAATACTTAAGAAAGAACTTTGCGACAACCCTGATATTGTAGAAAAATTTAAAGGTGAGGCAACAGCTGTTGCAGCCTTATCTGACAATAATATAGTAAATATACTAGATGTAGGAACACAGGATGAAATAAATTATATTGTAATGGAATATGTTAAAGGAAAAACATTAAAAGATATTATAAAACAAGTTGGAAAGATGAATTATGAAACAGCTATATCAGTTGCAATTCAAATAGCCAAAGCTTTAGATTGTGCTCATAGAAACAATATAATACATAGAGATGTTAAGCCACAAAATATTTTAGTAACAGAAGATGGAGTTATGAAAGTAACTGATTTTGGAATAGCAAAATCATCAAATTCTGAAACTATTACAAATACTAGTACAATAATGGGATCTGCTCATTATCTTTCTCCAGAACAAGCAAAAGGAAATTTTATTGATTGTAGAACGGATTTATATTCATTAGGAGTTGTATTATATGAAATGGTTACTGGAAATCTCCCATTCCAAGCAGATACTGCTGTAACTATAGCTTTAAAACATCTTCAGGAAGAGGTTGTTCCGCCAAAAAGTGTTAATTCAAAAATTCCTGAGAGTTTAAATCAATTAATTTTAAAAGCAATGGAAAAGGACCCTATTAAGAGATATCAGAATGCTAAGGAAATGATCTCAGATCTCCAAAGAATAAAGGATGACCCTAATGCAAAGATAGATAAAGAAGACGACAATGATCATACGATAATAATGTCTGCCGTAACTGAACAGATATCAAAGCAAGAGGAAAAGTTGCCCAATAAAAAAGATGATGACTATGATGATGAAGACGATGATGATTATTACTACGAAGATGATGAAGATGAAAAAGGCAGTGGAATAAACAAGAAGAGAATAATGAAAATAACAATAGGTGTAGTTTTAGCATTACTATTAATAGTTTTAGGTGTTGCAGCTTTTAAAATGGTTAGTTCTGCTACTGCTAACAGTAAGGAAGTTCAGGTTCCTGACATAGTAGGAAAGAATGTGGATGATGGGAAGAAAGCACTTGAAGCTTTAAATTTAGTTTTAGTAGAAGGTGGAACTGAAGCAAGCGATCAGCCAGAAGGAACTATTCTTAAGATGAATCCAGATGCTGGAACTAAAGTTAAAGAAAAAAGTCAGATTAGAGTCATTGTAAGTGGAGGAGCAACAAAACTTAAGATGCCTGATTTAAAGGAGTATGATATAGATACTGCAACTACTATTTTAAAATCCTTTGGACTTAAGATTAGTGATAAAAGCGAAGCTTTTAGCGATAGTATACCAGAAGGACAAATAATAAGTCAAACTCCGAAAAAAGATACTGAAGTAACAGCAGATGATAAGATAACAGTCGTTGTAAGTAAAGGACCGGAAGTTAAGACTACAAAAGTACCTGGTGTAGTGGGTAAAGACCAAGATACAGCTACAGGTGAATTACAAGATGCTGGTTTAAAAGTATCTGTAAATTCCCAAGAAACACAAGATGAAAGCCAAAATGGTAAAGTTTTAAAACAAACAGGAGAAGGAAATAGAGTAGAGCAGGGTACTACAATTGTTATAACAGTTGGTAAATATGTTGCAAAACAAGATCCGCCTGTAACTAATAATCCTCCTCAAGGAAATACTAAGCCAGGTGGAAATGGAAGTACTCCTGATAAAAACACTGGAGGAACAGGTGGTACTACTACTGATACACCAGGAAAGACTCCTAATACTCCAGGTACAACTAATCCTACAGGCCCATGGGATGATACAAATAACAGCCAAAACAACACTCAAACTAAAACATCAAATCAAAACCATCAATAATAAGGTAAGGAGAGGTTGATAAAAACCTCTCCTTCTATGATATATATGTTGCAATTCACAATGCATATTTCACAATTCACAATTATGGCTAAAATTCTTAAAATATTTTTAGAATTATGATGAAGAATTATTTTTGCAATATATATTTGTATTTAGACCTACATTAAATCTCTAAAAAGAAAATATACTATGATAGAAAATACTAATTTAGAAATTTAATATATTTTGCAATTAAGTTGTTAAGTTCTAGTCGGGTTTAGGCACTTGGTTTATTAAAATCTTAAACTTACGTTTATCTGATTAATTATTGCAGCATATATTAACATTCTATAGAAGAATATATAAATTTATTTTATAAGTTATGGAGGGAAATTATGAATGGAAAAATAATAAAGGGCATAGGAGGCTTTTATTATATTAAGACAGATGAAGGCTTAATAGAATGTAAAGCTAGAGGGAAATTTAGACATAAGGACATAAAGCCTATGGTAGGGGATGATGTTACAATTAAGATGGAACATGGAAAAGGCGTTATTGAAGAGATACATAAGAGAAAATCTCAATTGGTTAGACCTACTGTGGCAAATGTTTCTTTAGCATTTGTTGTTTTTGCAGTTAAGAATCCAGACATAAATTTTGATTTATTAAATAAGTTTTTAATTCTATGTGAATATAATAACATTGAGGTTATAGTTTGCTTGAATAAGATAGATTTAGTATCGGAAGAAGAAAGAGAAGAAATAAAGAAGCGAATAAATGTCATAGGTTATGAGGTTCTTTTTATAAATGCTAAAAAAGGAATAGGAATAGAGCGGTTAGAAGAAAAGATTAGAGGAAATATAACAGTTTTTTGTGGACCATCAGGAGCAGGAAAGTCAACATTAATAAATAAGCTTTCCAACAAAGAACATATGGAAACAGGTAATGTAAGTGAGAAGCTTGGAAGAGGTAAGCATACTACAAGACATAGTGAGTTAATTGAGGTAGCGGACGGATATATCGTTGATACCCCTGGATTTTCTACACTAGAAATAAAAGATTTAATGGATAAAAATTCTTTAAAATATTGTTTTCCTGAATTTACACAGTATAATGATAAGTGTAAATATAGAGGTTGTTTACATTATAAAGAACCAAATTGTGCTCTAAAAGAGGCTGTAGAAAGCGAAAAGATTAATAGATACAGATATGAATTTTATGTAAGAGCATTAGAAGAAATAATTGAGGAGGAAAAAAATAAATGGTAAAGATTGCACCATCAATATTATCAGCGGATTTTTCAAAGTTAGGAGAGGACATAGAAAGAATAGATAAAGGAGGAGCAGATTTTATTCATATAGATGTAATGGATGGATCTTTTGTTCCTAATATATCTTTTGGTTTACCAGTTATAAAATCTATTAGAAATAGAACAAAGAAGGTATTTGACGTTCATTTAATGATAAATAATCCATCAAATTACATAGATGCTTTTATAGAGGCTGGGGCTGATATAATTACAATTCATCATGAGGCAGATAAACATATAGATAGGACAATTAATTATATTAAGTCAAAAGGAAAAAAAGCAGCGGTTTCTTTAAATCCAGGAACTCCAACAAGCGTATTGAAAGATTTAATACCAAGTTTAGATATGGTCTTGATAATGTCTGTTAATCCGGGATTTGGAGGACAAAAATTTATACCTTATTCTTTAGATAAGATTAGAGAGATAAAAGCACTTAGCGATAGATTGAACCCAGAGCTTTTAATAGAAGTTGATGGTGGTATTGATAAGACAAATGTTAAAGAGGTTATAGAAGCAGGTGCAAATGTCATTGTTGCAGGTTCAGCAGTATTTAATGGTGGGGAAATTGATGAGAATATAAAAGCTCTAAGGGGGTAATAATTTGAACGTTGCAATTGTAAGTGGAGGAAACCCACCTTCAGAGAAGTTACTAAAGAAATATATTAGTGAAGTTGAATTTATAATAGCAGCTGATAAGGGAAGTGAATGTCTTTATAAGTATAATATTATTCCAGACTTGCTTTTAGGTGATTTTGACTCTGCCAAAAAGGAAATTTTGGATAATATGAAGTTAAAGGTTAAGGAAGTCTTAGAATTTCGACCAGAGAAAGATTATACTGATACTGAAATTGCAGTTATGGAAGCGATAAAAAGAGGCGCAGAAAAGATATATTTATTCGGGGCGACTGGAACTAGAATGGATCATACACTAGGAAATATAGGACTTATGCTAACTACGAAAAAAAAAGGTGCTAATTTAGAAATATTAGATGATAATAATAGGCTTTATCTTGGAGAAAATAAAATGAGGTTATACGGAAAATATGGTGAAAATATATCATTTCATGCATTGAGCGATAAAGTAAGCAAACTTGAAATTAGTGGTGGTAAGTACAATCTACCAAGTTATGATTTGGGCTTGTTAGATCCACGAGCTATATGTAATGAATTTATTGATACACCAATAGATATAACTTATGAAGAAGGGGAGTTATTAGTTATTCATTCCATAGACTAAATATTCATGAACTTATTAAATTATTTTTTATATTTATAAAGTGGAACATTTTGAGTAGTAACTGAATATTAATATAATAAGACGGATTAAATTTTGATTTTTATTTTTAATGTATTAATATTTGGGAGGATTTATAAATGAAAATAATAGCTTTTAAATTACCTAAGTTTCTATCTAATATAATAAAGTTTTTTAGAAAAAAAGGCTAGAGGTACATAAGGTATAGTTTAGTTTTAGGCTTTCTAAATAGCTTTAGGCATAATCAAAAATAATAACAAGTCCATCTGCCAAGAAAAGTTCCTTGTTGCAGCATAGCTGCTCTTTTCATAAGCGCCCATTTTCCATCATGCTTCATCAACAGATTGTACTAATAGGCTCGCTATGAGCCCAATCTGCTTCTTCGCCTGATGAAAAATAATCATGGCATTTTAGGCTCGTTATTTTCTTTAATATGCCTTAAAAATAAAAAATGCAATTGGGATAACAATTGCATTTTTTATTATGAACTTATATTGCTCTTTGAACCTTTCCAGATCTAAGGCATCTTGTACATACATGAACAGTTTTTGGTGTTCCGTTAACTAAAGCTTTTACTTTCTTTATGTTAGGAGCCCAAGTTCTCTTTGATTGACGATGTGAATGGCTATAGCTTACTCCAGCTACAACACCCTTATCACAAATTTCGCATCTTCTTGCCATTAGAAAACACCTCCTTATATTCCAAAGATAATCATCTTCAATAGGACAGAGTAAATTATATCATAGGAAAATGTAATAGGCAAGATAAATTATTAATTATAAAATAAAAAATATGTATTGCAGCTAATATAGGGCTTTACAATGGGAGTGAAGCTTATGTGAATACCTGCCGAAATTTGATATATATTATGTTGCAATTCACAATGCACATTTCACAATTTACAATTACGGCTAAAATTCTTGCAATATTTTTAGAATTATGATGAAGAATTATTTTTGCAATATATATATTTATTTCATAGGTAAATTATTCTCATGATTATGTTTTAAAAACTTTTTGGAAGGAAAGACTTTGTAGAGATAGATTTTTAAAGAAGAGAAAAACTTTTAGCTTTGGTTTTAAAGCTCTTAATTGTAATTGGCACTAGTTTTTTTGTACATGAATGTTTTATTTAAAGGTAAAAAGAGCTTTGGTTATACTGCGTATTTTAAGAGAGAAGATGAACGGTTGTACTTTATGATTTCTAAATTGAGAATCATCTTAAGTGGATTCGATTCTTCTGTCTAGGGAAAGGACTTGATTACCCATAGTAAGTTCCTAATTGTGATTTGAAATCTTTTCATATATGCGTACTTTTTAGATGGAAGGATCTTGATTTCAGTTTGTGCTTTTTATAAGGTAAATGATCTTAATTGCGCTACGCGCTTTTTATAAGGTGTATATTTTTTGGATACTTGAATAAAATATTGTTCTAATATAGAATAGAAAATAAGATATAAGAATTTAGGAGGAATATGGATGGTTGGATTTTCAAACGAAAATGGTAATATAAATTATTCAGAGGAAGTTATAGCAAAAATTGTTGGATTATCCACAATGGAATGTTATGGAGTAGTTGGAATGGTTTCTAGAAATGCCAGTGAAGGCTTTTGGGAACTTATTGGTATAGAAAATTTTGGCAAAGGTGTAAAGATACAGCTAACAAGCGAGAAAAAATTACAAATAGAATTGTTTGTGATGGTTGAATACGGAACAAAGATATCGGTTATATCTAATAATATAATTCAAAAAGTACGTTATAGTGTTGAAAACTATACAGGACTTAAGGTGTCATCTATAACAGTAAATGTGCAAGCGGTTAGAGTTTAGGAGGTTAAACTAAATGGAATATACAAAGATAAATGGCCATGATTTTTATAACATGGTTGTGAACGCTAGCAATAAATTGCTAGAGCAGAGTGATTTCGTAAATGCACTTAACGTATTTCCTGTTCCAGATGGAGATACTGGAACTAATATGTCTATGACGTTTAAGGCGGCAGTTAAGGAAATAGAAGGTATGGATACTTATTCTATAGGAGAAATATCAAAAAAATTAGCTAAAGGTGCTTTAATGGGAGCCAGGGGGAATTCTGGCGTTATATTATCGCAAATTCTTAGAGGTTTTTCTAAAGGCCTAGAAGGAAAAAAAGAAGTAGATATTAAAGAGTTTGCAGTAGCGTTTTCAGAAGGATCAAAGTCGGCATATAAGGCGGTAATGAGACCTACTGAAGGTACTATACTTTCTGTAATTAGAGCCGCTGCTGAAGCGGCAGTGTCATCTGATGCTAAGGATATGGTTGCCTTTATGGAAGAGATAACAGTTAAATCAAAAGAAATGTTAGATAGAACTCCAGAATTATTGCCGGCACTAAAAAAGGCTAAAGTGGTTGATTCTGGTGGAATGGGGCTTTATATTATACTTCGAGGTATGTTTGAAGCATTGAAAAATGATATTAAAGCTGAATTAAGCGATATGAAAATAAGTGATGCAAATGGTACTTTAGCTAAAGCTACAGAGGAAATTGATATAAAGTTTGGGTATTGTACTGAATTTATAATACTTGGTGATGCTAAACGTGCGCAAGATTTCCAAAATGAGATAGAGAGCCTTGGAGATTCCATGATAGTTGTTGGATATGATGATGTTATAAAAGTGCACATACATACTAATGATCCTGGATTAGTCTTATCAAAGGCAGTTGCTATAGGGGAATTATCAAAGATAAAGATTGATAATATGAGAGAAGAGCATAGAGAGTTATTAATAAGCACTAAGGGATTAACAGAAAATTCATCTGAAGACGAAGGTGTCGATAGTGAAAAGAAAAAGTACGGCTTTATAACAGTTGCTATGGGAGATGGAATTTCAAATATCTTTAAGGACTTAGGAATAGATTATGTCATTGAAGGTGGTCAGACAATGAATCCATCTACTCAGGATATTTTAGATGCTGTTGAGAAAATAAATGCTGAACATATTTTTATCATGCCAAATAATAAGAATATAATTATGGCAGCGAATCAGGCGGCAGAAATATCAAGTAAAAATATATTAGTAGTACCTACAACAACTATTCCTCAAGGAATAGCATGTGCCACAATGTTTAACTATGATTCTGAAGTTGAAGAAAATTTCACTAATTTAAAGGATACAATTGAAGTAGTTAAAACTGGTTCGGTGACATACGCAGTCCGTGATACAGAAATTGATGGAATAGATATTAAACAAGGAAATATGTTAGGACTTGTAGAAGGTAAAATAAAAGAGGTAGGCGAAGACAAGAAGGTTGTTGCCGGTAAAGTTCTAGAAGATATGATAGATGATGAAAGTGAACTTATTACTGTATATTATGGTGAAGATGTAAGTGATGAAGATGCAAATGAATTTGAAGCTGAGCTACAAGAAAAGTACGAAGACTTAGATATTCAATTTTATAAAGGAAATCAACCACTATATTACTTTTTAATATCAGTAGAATAAGAAATAGTAAGGGCACCTAATGCTAGGTGCTCTTATTATTTAAGGAGGAAGAGAAGGGCTTTGGATATATATAGCAATATTTCAACATTAAAAGGAGTAGGCCCAAAGGCCACAGAAAAATTAAATAGATGTGGAATTTTTAATATATTAGATATTCTGTTATATTTTCCAAGAGATTATGAATTTGTAGATAGTAATGTGGAATTTGAAAATATTACAGGAGAAGACAAGCAGATTTTAAAGTGTAAAGTCATTAGATTTAGAAGCGATGTAAAAACTAAAACTGGTAAATTATTAACAACTGTAGAATTTGATTATAATGGACACAAAGTATCTGGAAAGTGGTTTAATCAAAGGTATATAAAAAACTCCTTTAAAATAGGAGAAATATATAATTTGATGGGGAAATTTAAAAGGATAGGAAATACTTTAGAGGTGGTTAATCCTATGGTCACATGTGAAGAAGCTATTTCGAATGAGATTATACCTAAATATCCTCTAAAAGGTGATATAAGCAATAAATTGTTTGAAAAATTAATTAATGAAATTTTGTCCAAGATGACAGTTAAGGAGAATTTACCACAAAATATATTAGATAAGTATTCTTTAATTTCATTAAATGAAGCTATTAGAGGCGTCCATTTTCCTGATAATAAGGAAGTGCTGGAAAACGCTATAATAAGACTTAAATTTCAGGAATTATTTACATATTCACTAAAGTTACTACTTCTTAAAAATAAAATTAAGAAAAACAAAAATGGTATACTTTTTCAGTGGGTAGATGAACTTAGCTTATTTAAAGAGAAGTTACCATTTCCTCTTACTAATGCTCAAACAAGAGTTATACGTGAAATATTGAGAGATCAAAAATCAAATTCATCAATGAATAGACTTATACAAGGAGATGTTGGAAGTGGAAAGACAATAATTGCACTTATAGCTATTTTTAATGTGATCAAAAATGGTTATCAATGTGCATTTATGGCTCCAACAGAGATTCTTGCAAATCAACACTTTGAAGAAGCAAGGAAAGTTTATGATGAATTTAACATAGAAATTGAATTACTAACAGGAACAACTTCAGCAAAAGAAAAGCAGAGGATCAAAGAAAGAATTAAAACTAAAGAACCAATTTTAGTGATAGGAACTCATGCACTTTTCCAAGATGATGTGGAATTTGGAAAGCTAGGGCTTATAGTAACCGATGAGCAGCATAGGTTTGGTGTTGAGCAAAGGAGTAAACTTATAAACAAGGGAAAAAGGGCTGATTGTTTAGTTATGACAGCGACTCCAATTCCAAGAACGTTGGCGTTATACTTATATTCAGATCTTGATGTATCTATAATTGATGAGCTACCACCTGGAAGAAAGAAAATAGATACTAGATTTTATGCTGATAATCAAAGAGATATAGCTTATGATTTGGCATACGATGAAATAAAAAAAGGTCGCCAAGTGTATATTGTATGTCCTCTTATTGAGGAGGATGAAAAAGAGGAGTTAAATTCGGTAGAAACTTTGTATGATAAACTTACCAGTGGAATCTTTAAGGAATTAAAAGTTGAGATACTTCATGGAAAAATGAAAGGCTCTGAAAAAGATGAAATAATAAAAAGGTTCAAGAATAATGAAGTTAACGTTCTAATATCAACAACTGTTATTGAGGTAGGTGTTAATGTTCCTAATGCATCTGTAATGATTGTTGAAAATGCAGAAAGATTTGGACTGTCACAGTTACATCAATTAAGAGGAAGAGTTGGAAGAGGTCAGTATTCATCTTATTGTATATTAATAGCAAAGGCTAAAAGTAATGTGACTAAAAAAAGGATGCAGATAATGACAGAATGTAGTGATGGATTTTTAATATCAGAAAAAGATTTAGAACTCAGAGGCGCAGGAGAGATGTTTGGTAAGAAACAAAGTGGTGATGAAGGATTTGTACTTGCAAATCTTTATGATGATATGAAGATTTTAAGATGTGCTAAATTAGAGGCGAATAACATTTTACAAAACGAATTTGAGGTAAATAGAGAAATAATCAATGAACTTAGTAAAAATTTGGAAAAAAGTAGTAAATATATATGCTTTAATTAATTTGAAATATTATGTATAGATATGTTAATATATAAAATATACACCTATTAAAAGAGCGCGAAGCGCAACCAAGATCATTTCATTGATGAAAAGAGCACGAGGTGTACAACTAAGGTTAATTTTAAATTGTAAATTAAAAAATCTAGAGAGTAGATTTTCTTATATGCTTATTTTAGGAGGAATAAAAATTTGAGAATAATAGCAGGAAAAGCAAGAGGACATAAATTAATACCTCCAGCTACAATGGAAACAAGACCTACGCTAGATAGAGTTAAAGAGGCTATGTTTAGTTCTATTCAAATGTATATACCAGAAGCAGTAGTTGTAGACGTTTTTGCTGGAACAGGAAGCCTTGGATTGGAAGCAGCGAGCAGAGGGGCAAGTGAAGTTTATTTATTTGATAAAAGCTCTGTGACTTTTCCTTTGTTGAAGGAAAATGTAGAAAGCCTTAAATTTCAAGACTTCTGTTTTCCTATGAATATAGATGCTTATGAAGGCTTAAAGAATCTTGCGAAGAAGGGAAAGAAATTTGACATAATATTTATTGATCCACCTTATTGCAAAGAAATGATTCCAGAAGCCATGAAAATTGTTAAGGATAATGAAATTTTAAAAAATGATGGAATAATAGTTACTAAAATAGATACTATTGAAGAAATTTATGAAGGGTATAAAGATATAAAATTAACAAAAAGTAAGAAGTATGGAAATACAACAGTATGTTATTACAAGCATGAGGAGAAGTAAATAATGAGAGTTGCAGTGTACCCTGGAAGCTTTGATCCCATAACTAATGGACATCTCGATATTATAAAAAGAGGAGCAAAGGTTTTTGATAAAGTAATAGTTGCAGTATTAGTTAATGTTGATAAGAAGTATCTTTTTGAAAGCAGCGAAAGAGTTGAACTTATAAAAAGAGTGACAAGAGATATTGGGAATGTTGAAATAAGAAGCTTTGATGGGCTTTTGGTTAATTTTCTAAAAGAATGTAAGACTAATATAATATTAAAAGGATTAAGAACGGCTTCTGATTTTGAGTATGAATTTCAAATGGCGTTTATTAATAAAGAATTAGATCATGATACTGAAACTGTATGTATGATGTCATCATCTAAAAATATACATATTAGTTCCTCAACTGTTAAGCAGGTGGCAAGGTTTGGGGGAGATATTAGCGGGCTTGTTCCCAATGAAATTATTTCAGATATAATGTCCAGAATAAATCTATAAATGATCATTTTCTAAGGAAAAGTATTTTCATAATTAGAATGTGCTATGTTTAAGTAGCTGCATTAACTTAAAATTAACGCTATTAATAATGCTAAAAGCAATTAGAAGTACTAGATGAAGATTTGTTCATGGTATTTTGCTCATTTATAGAATAAATATCTAAGGAGTGTTTTTATGGAAAAGATGGAGGTAAATATAATAGAATTATTAGAGTATTTACAAGACTTGGTGGAAAATTCACCTAAAGTACCAATGAGCGGTAAAGTTATGATAGATAAAAGAGAAGTTGTTGATGTAATAGATCAAATAATTAACTATATGCCTGATCAATTTAAAAAGGCTGAGTGGGTTATGAATGAGAGAGAAAGAATTCTTAATGAAGCTAAAAAAGAGTATGATTCTGTTAGAAAAGAAACAATGACTATGATGAGACAGAATATCGAGAATCACGATATAGTAAGGGAAGCCAAAGGAAGAGCTCAAGAAATTATAGCCTCAGCACAGAGAGAGGCCAAGGCTATAAGATTAGGATCTAGAGATTATTCTGATGAAATATTAACGCAATTAGATCAAGAGCTAGAAGAACACAAAATAAAATTAATAAAGAGTCTTCAAGAAAGTTTTGAAGTAGTAGCTAAAGAGATAGATACAAATTTAACTGGTACATGCGATGTTATAAAAGAGAACATTAAAGAATTACGCAGCATGAAAAAATAATTTCAAGGTTCTATTAAATATACTTAGCAAAAGTGTTAATAACAGTATCGTTAATGCTGGGTATATATATACAAATAAACTTGAAGAATGGCTCATTTGTAAGTTTGATGTATAAATACTTGTAGGAAACACTTTGCATAACCCATAAGTTATAATAAAACTAACGATTCCTTGGATTACTTTTAAAAAGATATATCTACTATAATTTATCTTAGTATCGCTTACGAAAGAACTTACTTGTGCGATTACAGCAAGACCAGAAAATGAAGTTAAAAAGCTTATTATACCAAGCTTTAAGGGAATAGAAATTTCTAGGGGAGAGATTATACTGCACCCATTAGTCATTTCAATGCTTCCTAAAAATATGCTGTATAAAGTTTGGGAAGGCAATTTTAAAATATTATCTAGCTGTCTAAATGCAATGTTGATATAAGGATTATTTTTAACGAGAGATATAACAACCGAAAAAATTATTATGAAACCACCTATAGATAATGTAGTGTTTATTCCGTTTTGAACTGCATTTTTTACAGCATTACCGAAATTCATACTTTCATTTTTTGGACAAGGGAGAGAACTTATATTATTTAAGTTTCTCTTTTTTTTCGTTAAAAATCCCATTATGATTATTGATAAATTGCTTCCTAGAAGCAAAATATAACCTAATGATACATTTCCTAATAAAGTTCCAGCAACAGATCCGATTAAAAACAAGGGCCCAACGTTAGAAGCTATGTTTAAAAGTCTTTCGTATTCATTTCTGTCTATATACTCCATCTTGTACAAATCTACACAATATTTAGCACCTAATGGATAGCCACATAGTATACTCGCTACAATTGGAAAGGAACAATTTCTAGAAAGACCTAATGGTTTGCAAATTAATGGTCCAAGAAATTTAGAATAAAGATTTATTCCATCGTAGTATATTAGTAAATTACATATAACCACAAAAGGAAAGGTAGTTGGCAATATTGAGTTATACCATAATTTACACCCATCAATAGCTGCAATGATGCATTGGTTTATGTTTAAAACAAAAAGAACTATTAAGACAGATATAAATATGCAAATGATAGTATTTTTTTTAATATTAAGTTGTTTGATTAAAATAAAAATTAAGCTAATAATAAGAAACCATAAGACAATAATATATATCATGAAATCACTCCAATCAATAATATTTATATTCTTATGGTTATGTAAAATATTACTACATTATAAAAGGACCTTTTAAATAGTCATCCATAGGGTTTACTTTTGGATTTAGCAGCGAATATGCTTTTGTTCCTAAGATATCTATTTTTAGATGATCACATTGATTGTTTCTTGGTACCTTTGTTATTAAATTTATACTAGAATTGGTTTTTATACTCTTTAGAATTCTTTGTCCTGTAGAATTAAAAGCAAGAACTCTTGCGTAAGGAACAGGGCTCTTAGATAAGTTTAATAAATCAAAATCTTCAAGGTTTAAAAAGCTTTGCAAAAGAATTCTACTTATCCTGGTATACGTATATCTCTTGCTTTTAGAATTTAATATTAATTCATTAAGTGAATTGGATCTTAAGATTTCTTTTAATATTTTATTGTCTATGCCTTCTGATACATCTGGCAGATTTGAAAGAGATCTTTCGTTAGTAAGTAATTTATATTTTATATATTTAAATGTGTCTTCTTCAAAAATAAAAGGGTACTTAGAAGAAGATAGATCAAGAAGAATGTCATAGCTCGCCTTTGGTATAATGTCAGCTAAATCATTCAGCGATTTCTCTTTCAAATGTTTTCTTATTGATGTAGCGGAAGCGAATGAAGCACTTATGTTGATATCATTATATAATGAACCTTCTCTTTTAATAGTTTTAGGAACTATTTCGCTATTTAAACGAATTAGAGATTTTATATATTCAATACCTAAAATATTATTAGAATTTGATATTGTATCTAATAATTTATTTGAGTTTAAATAATCTTTAAGTGCATTTGCTCGACTCAAATGAAATGGTAAACCCAAGTCTAAATTATCCTTTAAAAGTTTTTTGTATCTTAAAGGTTCAGAAACTAAAACTTTTGCTATGTCTTCCAATATAGAGACATTTCCTTCTTCACTTCCGAAGTATAAGTGATCTATTACGCCTAACGAGTTAAGAAGAGACACGCTTCCAAAAGCAAAATGTTCAGCGGAAGAAATGGAATAAACTAGAGGCAGTTCTAGAACTAGATCAACACCATTTTTAATAGCCATTTCAGCTCTTTTCCATTTATCTATAATTGCTGGAATTCCTCTTTGCATAAAATTACCACTCATTACACAAACTATAGCATCTGCGTTTGTGTCAGATTTTGCCTTGCTAAGGTGATATTCATGACCTTTATGAAATGGATTATATTCTGTAATTATTCCTGTAAGTATTAAAATCATCTCCTTTATAAAGCTAGTATAGCATATTATGTAATTTTATAATATTAGTTGTTAAGAGTTTAATATGTTATGTATTTTTTGTAAAATGTCAATAAGATATTATAAAATTATTGTTAAAAAATATACTTTTTTAATATTACTCAATTAAAAAGTAGTTTAAAAAATATTCAGAACATTAAAAGAATGGTGAATTTTTAATTATTGCTTAATATTGACAAGAAAATAGCTTATATACAGCTAGTTGAACGAATATACTATAGATTTTTAAGAAAAATTAAATGAAAATAATGGGAAATGGACATGTGTTTTTCATATATTGGGTCAATAATTTAAAACATTTGATAGCGTTTAATAATAAATTATAAAATAATTTTAAATAAAATTTAATTGTTAAAAATTATACTTTTCCTATATTGTTATTTTACAGGAGTATTGTCTGACAATTTAGATTATTTCAAATCTAAAGACTTCTATTTTATAGAGAATTTGTGTTGAAAAAAGCACTGATAAAGGAGTATATTAGTATTAGAGATAGGATATAGAGAGGAGATAAATAGATTATGGACCTTATGAAAAAAATATGGACTGCAGCACAATCAAATAAACAAAAAATTGTTCTTCCAGAGGGAAACGAGGAAAGAAATATAGCAGCTGCAGAAAAAATACAAGAATTAGGATTAGCTTACCCAATTTTAATAGGTAACAAAGAAGAGATAAATAATAAGGCAAAGGAATTAGATGTAAATTTATCAGGAATTGAGATTATCGATCCAAATGAATCAGATAAATTAGAAAAGTATATTGAAGCCTTCTATGAACTTAGAAAGACAAAAGGCGTTACAATGGAAAAGGCAGATAAAATAGTCAGAGATCCTCTATATTTTGGTACGATGATGGTTAAATTAGATGATGCAGATGGAATGGTATCAGGAGCAATTCACACAACTGGAGATTTATTAAGACCAGGATTACAAATTATAAAGACAGCACCAGGGGTATCTGTTGTTTCAAGCTTCTTTATAATGCAAGTTCCAGGATCATCTTATGGTGAAGAAGGAACATTAATATTCTCAGACTGTGCAGTTAACCCTAACCCTAACGAGGATCAATTAGCAGCAATTGCAATAGCTACTGCAGAAACAGCTAAGAATTTATGTAACATGGAACCTAAGGTGGCAATGTTATCATTCTCTACTATGGGAAGTGCTGATAATGAATTAGTTGATAAGGTTAGAAATGCTACTCAAAAAGCAAAAGAAATGAGACCTGACTTAGATATAGATGGTGAGTTACAATTAGATGCAGCTATAGTTGGAAAAGTAGCAGCTCAAAAGGCACCAGAAAGTACTGTTGCTGGAAAAGCTAATGTTTTAGTATTCCCAGATTTACAAGCTGGAAATATAGGTTATAAATTAGTTCAAAGATTTGCAAATGCTGAAGCTATTGGACCTATCTGTCAAGGTTTTGCAAAACCAATCAATGACTTATCAAGAGGTTGTAGCTCAGATGATATTGTAAATGTTGTTGCGCTTACAGCAGTTCAAGCTCAAACAAACAAATAGTAAGTATTATTTTTACAGATAATTTAAAGTAGGTTAGCTTATAGATTGTTAAAACAAAAATACAAAAGGTTTGAATGTTAAAAGGAGAGTAGAGTTATGAAAGTATTAGTTATAAATTGTGGTAGTTCTTCACTAAAATATCAACTTATTGATATGAGTAATGAAGAGTCTTTGGCTCAAGGACTTGTTGAAAGAATAGGAATTACTGGGTCAATATTGACTCAAAAAGTTGAAGGAAAAGATAAATATGTAGTTGAAACACCATTAAAAGATCATCAAGATGCAATAGAACTTGTTTTAAAATGCTTAGTTGATGAAAACCATGGTGTAATAAGTTCAATGGATGAGATATCAGCTGTTGGACATAGAGTTGTTCATGGGGGTGAAAAATACGCAACTTCAGTAGTAATTAATGAAGAAGTAATTAAGGCACTTGATGAATTTACAAAATTAGCACCACTTCATAATCCTCCAAATATAATTGGAATAAATGCATGTAAGGCTCTTATGCCAAAAACTCCAATGGTAGCAGTATTTGATACAGCATTCCATCAAACTATGCCAGAAAAAGCATTTATGTATGCTCTTCCATATGAATTATACACAGAAGATCACGTAAGAAGATATGGATTCCATGGTACATCTCATAAGTATGTAGCAGGTGAAATGGCAAAATGGATGGATAAAGACATAAGCGATTTAAAGATAGTAACTTGTCATATAGGTAATGGTGTAAGTATTACAGCTGTTGATGGTGGAAAATCTGTAGATACTACAATGGGATTCACTCCATTAGATGGTATTATAATGGGATCAAGATCTGGAAGCATAGATCCAGCAATAGTTACTTATTTAGTAAAAGAAAAAGGATATTCTATAGATGAAGTAAATGATACCTTAAATAAGAAATCAGGGGTTCTAGGTATATCAGGAATAGGAACAGATTTTAGAGATATTAGAAGTGCTGTGGAAAATGATAATGATCCTAGAGCATTACTTACAATGGATATATTCGGATATCAAGTTAAGAAGCAAATAGGTGCTTATGCTGCCGTAATGGGTGGTGTTGATGCAATTGTATTTACAGCAGGAATAGGAGAACATGCTCCAGAAATAAGATCAAGAGCTTTAACTAATATGGAATTCTTAGGAATAGAAGTAGATTTAGAAAAGAACGAAAGTCATAACATCGGAGATGGTATGGAAATTTCTAAGGAAACTTCAAAGGTTAAAGTAGTTGTAATACCTACAAACGAAGAATTAATGATTGCTAAAGAAACTTTAGAATTAGTTAAGTAAGGCATAATTGAAAAAATAGTAAGTTAACATGCTGATTGTTTTTATTTATAATTTATCAGCATGTTTTTTCAATAGCTTTCTACAATATATTTGGCTGTACTTCCTTTATAGAAGAAAATATATACGTAAAAGGGAGCAGTTATTATACATACAAATACACTTATATCACGAGCCTGCTGTTTTCTTTCATATGGAGAAATAGGAATTTATAATAAATTTCTTGACTTTTTGGCACGCAATTTATATAATTAGTTGTGTTTGTTTTATAAATATATGTGCTAAGGAGTGAAAGAGGAAATATTATATAGTTTACATTAGTTTTATTATATAATTATCCTGTGATTTTATGAAAGTACAAATTTCAGATATTATTTCAGGTAAAGATAGAAGCAAGAAGATTGATTATACATTTGATGCACCACAATTTGATTTTGAGGGAGATATAATTAAGCCAATAAAACCTTGTGAAGTTGTTGGGAAGATCGCATCAGATGGGGATATATTAATATTAAATGCTAAAATCAAAACTGATTTAGAAATGATATGTTCAAGATGTTTAGATACCTTTATCTATCCAATAGATATTGATATAGAAGAAAGGTTTACAACTAATAGAGATAGTGATGACGATGAAGCTATTGTTGTAATGGATGATGTTTTAGACATCACAGAAATTGTTGAAAGTAGCATAATTTCAACACTACCTATTAAAAGAGTTTGCAAGAACGACTGTAAAGGGCTATGTCAAGAATGTGGGTGTAACTTAAATCACAACTCATGTTCGTGCCAAAAAGAAGATGTAGATATACGTTTTGAGGCCTTGAAAGGTTTGTTTGATAATAAGGAGGTGTAATGAATGGGTTGTCCAGCAAGAAAATCAGGAAAAGCTAAAGTAAAAGCAAGAAGAGCTCAAACTTTTAAAGCTAGTTTACCTGGCATAGTTGAATGTCCACAATGCCACGAAATGAAACTTGCTCATAGAGTATGTAAAAATTGTGGTTATTATAAAGGTAAGGAAGTTGTAGCTTCTGAAAAATAAAAGAAAGTCTTTATGACTTTCTTTTCTTATATAAAGAAATATATATACATGTTGTGCTATTAAATTTATACTTAAAACTTCTTAGCGAAATTTTCATAGTTCTGAGAAATAACGATGTTTCTACTTTGGGTTTATTACCACATAAGTATAAGTTGAATAATCTTTATCTAAAAAAGAGAATATTCTATTTATTAATTAAACTAATTTATTTATAATTAAAGTGGAAGAAGGGAGGTATTCAGATGAAAATAGCTATAGATGGCATGGGGGGAGATAATGCACCTGTGGCAGTAATAGAAGGCTCTATTCAAGCTCTTAAGGCATATAATGATATCCAATTGTATATTACCGGTCCAGAAGAAGTTCTAAATCTAGAGTTAGCTAAATATACTTATCCCAAGGAAAAAGTTATTATAGTAGATGCAAAGGAAGTAATTTCACCTAATGAGCATCCTGTTATGGCTCTACGAAAGAAGAAAGATTCAAGTATAGTTAAGGCACTAAACTTAGTTAAAGAAGGAATTTGTGATGCTGTAGTATCAGGAGGCAGTACAGGTGCATTTTTAGCTGGGTGTACGTTGATAGTAGGCAGAGTTAAAGGAATAGAAAGGCCTGCTCTTGCGCCTATAATGCCGGGTAGACGTGGAAAGTTTATGATAGTAGATGTTGGTGCTAATGTTGATTGCAAACCTTCATTTTTGGTGCAATTTGCAAAGATGGGTAAAATATATTATCAAAAGGTTTTCAGTGTTGAAAATCCGACTATAGGACTTATAAATATTGGAGAAGAAGAAGAAAAAGGAAATGAACTTACAAAAGCTGCTTTTAAGCTTTTGAAGGAAGAGAGTTCTATAAATTTTAAAGGGAATATAGAGCCTAGAGAAATACCTACTGGCGACACTAATATTTTAGTAAGTGATGGTTTTGTGGGAAATACAGCTTTAAAGATGTATGAAGGATCCGCTTCGAGTATATTAGGTATAATTAAAGATGAGGTGCTTAAATCGTCGATTATATCTAAAATAGGAGTAGTTCTCCTAAAACCTGTGCTAAAAAATATAATGAAAAAGTTTGATTATAAGGAATATGGTGGAGCTCCGTTCTTGGGAGTTGATGGGATTTGTATAAAAGCTCATGGCAGTTCTGACGCAAGAGCGTTTAAGAATTCTATTAAACAAACTAAAATTTTCTATGATAATAATGTATTAAAAGATATAAGAAATGAATTTTCTTCGGAAAATTAGTTAAAATATATTGAAACTAATATTGACGATTTAAACAATATATAATATTATCTAAATGTAGAACTTGGGAGGTGAAACAAATGTTTGAAAAGATCCAAGCAATTATTGCTGATAAATTAAGTATCGATGTAGAAAGCGTTGTTATGGAAGCATCATTTATTGAAGATTTAAATGCGGACTCATTAGATATAGTTGAGCTTATAATGGCTCTAGAAGATGAACTAGATATGGAAATACCTGACGAAGACGTTGAAAACTTCAAGACAGTTGGAGATGTTGTCAATTACGTAAAAGCTCATCACGAAGAATAAAATAATCCCGCATCTTGCGGGATTTTATATTTTACAAAGTGAGAACTAAATTTAAAATCATTTTAAAATAGATTTTAGTGAGAAATGTACTTTAGTAATATATTTGCGTACAAATGTTACTGTCTATGATAACGATGTTTTTAGTTGGAAATTAGGAATGAAAATCAATATAGTAACTAAAATATCAAATTAATAGTTTATTCTTGAATTTGTTATGTGTGACATACAGTAATAAGTTAGCAAGTTGAAGAATAAACTTCAAGGAGTGGAATACATGAATAGATATACACTTAAAGAAATAGAAGAAAATTTAGGGGTTTTTTTTAATAACCACACACTACTAAAAACGGCTCTTACTCATAGCTCTTTTGGAAATCAATTTAAGGATGCGGAATATAATGAAAGACTTGAATTTCTAGGGGACTCAGTATTGCAGCTTTGTATTACAGAATACCTTTTTAATAATTACAAACATAAAACAGAAGGTGAGCTGACAAAAATAAGAAGCTTGATAGTTTGTGAAAATTCTCTTTACGAAATTGCAAAAAAGATAAACTTAGGATCTTATATTAGAATGAGTAAAGGTGAAGAAATTACAGGTGGAAGAGAAAGAATTTCAATACAAGCAGATGCTGTTGAAGCAATCATTGCAGCTGTTTATTTAGACAAAGGCATTGGTTTTGTAAGAGATTTTATATTGCTTCATTTTGAAGAGATAATAAATAAAGCAATAAATAATGAAATAGTATTAGATTTCAAAACAAAACTTCAAGAACTTCTTCAAAAAGATGGAGAAGTAGCAATTCAATATGAACTTACAAAATTTGAAGGACCACCTCACAGAAGAAAATTTTTTACGAATGTAGTTATAGATAAAAAATTAATGGGTGAAGGTTCAGGCTATAGTAAAAAAGAAGCAGAACAAAATGCAGCTAAACAGGCATTAGATATATTGGAAGGTAAACATGAGTAAAAATTATTATATAATACCGATATTTGTACCTCACGAAGGATGTCCGCATAATTGCGTATTCTGCAATCAGGATAGAATAACAGGTGTTGATGATGAAGAGGTTACGGCAAGTTCAGTAATTACCACAATAAATGATTATTTAGAAACTATAAAGAATAAAAATGCAACTATTGAAATTTCATTTTTTGGTGGTACATTTACAGGGATTAGGGAAGAAAAACAAAGGGAACTTCTAAAAGTGGCTAAGGAGTTCAAAGAAAAAGGCCTCATAGATAAAATAAGACTTTCTACAAGACCAGATTATATCAATGATTATATACTTACATATCTTAAAGAGTATGGAGTTGACATAATAGAGCTTGGAGTTCAATCTCTAAATGAAGAGGTGTTAAAAAAAGCTGGTAGAGGACATAGTGTTAGTGACGTTATAAATGCATCTAAATTAATAAAAGAATATAAATTTATATTAGGGCATCAAATAATGCCTGGACTGCCAGGAGATACTTTTGAAAGAGATATAGAAACGACTAAGGAATCAATTAAGATGAATCCAGATATTTGTAGAATATATCCGTCTTTAGTTATAAAAGATACTCCAATGGAAAGAATGTATATTAATAAAGAGTATAATCCGTATTCTCTTGAAGAGGCAGTTAACGTAAGTAAGGTTATGTATGAGATGTATAAAAAGCATAACATCAATGTAATAAGAATTGGTCTTCAGCCAACAGAAAGCATAAATGAAGGAAAAGATATAGTGGCAGGTCCGTTCCATCCATCGTTTAGAGAATTGGTCGAAGGCAGTTTATTGTCAGATATCATTTTAAAAAATATGATGGAAGAAAAAATAGGAGTTCTATATATTAACCCAAGGGATTTAAGTAAGCTTTACGCTAATAAGAAAACATATTTCAGTAAGCTTAGAGATAATGGGAAAATTATTGATGTAAAACAAGATGATGATATTGAAAGAGGTCATATAAAACTTTGTCTAAAAAATAGAGATTTAGATATAGAATACTAGCGAGGGGAGACTCTCGCTTTTAATAATGCAGATTATTGGTGACAAATTAAAACTTGAAAGTGATAAGTTAAAAGCTTGAAAGTTAATTAGTGACAAATTAAGGATGAAATTTTCTTAAGAAGATCTTTAATAAAGAATAAAAAGCCTGGGCTTTTTACCTTAATTTATTACTTATCATTTTTCACTTGTAACTTAGAAATCTTACGGCATTTTTATTAGTGAATTATTGATATTTAATAAGCTTTACTATAAACTAAATTATAATAAGGAGTTGTTTAATATGAAAAAAAAGACCAGAGAAAAAATGATGATTGCAATGACTATTTTTATTATAGTAATCTTTGTTGTAACATTATTACCTAGTATATTTTCTTTTTAAGGAGAGGACACATGTTTTTAAAATCTCTAGAAATACGAGGATTTAAATCTTTTGCTGATAAAACAGAATTAAAATTTAAACAAGGCGTTACAGCTGTTGTAGGACCTAACGGAAGTGGAAAGAGTAATATTTCGGATGCTGTAAGATGGGTATTGGGAGAACAGAGCGTTAAGGTTCTAAGAGGCGGAAAAATGGAAGATGTAATATTTGCAGGAACGCAGTTTAGAAAGCCAGTGGGCCTTGCTCAGGTTTCGCTAACCCTTGATAATAGTGATGAAAAGCTCGCGACAGAATATAACGAAGTAGTTGTATCAAGAAGAATATTTAGATCAGGAGAATCGGAATATTTAATAAATAATTCAAAGTGTAGGCTAAAAGATGTAATAAATCTTTTTATGGATACAGGAATTGGTAAGGAAGGTTACTCGCTAATTGGACAAGGTAAGATTGAAGCCATATTAAGTGGTAAGCCAGAAGATAGAAGAAATCTCTTAGAGGAAGCAGCAGGTATTGTAAAGTTTAAAAATAGAAAAGAAGAAGCAGAGAAAAAGTTAAGCAATACGGATGAAAATTTAGTTAGAATAAATGATATTCTATCAACTTATGAAGAGAGAATAGAACCCCTAAGGATTGAAAGAGAGAAGGCATTAGAATTTACTGACTTATCTAATAATTTGAAGAAAAAAGAAGTATCGCTTATAGTACATACAATAGACAAAATGGAAGAAGAATTAAAAGGGTTTAATGAAGATTTAAATTTAAAAATTAAAGAAATTGAAGATAAGCGTAAAGAAGTGTCTAATTATAAGTCACAACTTAAAGAGTTAGAACTGAAAATAGAAAAACTAGAAAAGAAGAATTTAGAAGAAAAAGAGAAATATTATAGCCTAAAAGAAACTGTTAGTGAAGATGAAAAAAGTATAGAACTTTACAAAGAAAGAATTAAGAGTTTTGAAGAAAAGATTAATAGGAATAATTATGAGCTGGATGATATTTTAGTTAAGGTAAATCAGCTTAATGAAAACAAGAAATTATTAGAAAGCGAATTGAGTGAAAGACTAAAGGAACAAAGATTAAGAGAAGAAGATATAGTAAGTTTAGAAGAAAACAATATAAAAAGTTCTAAGGAACTTAAAAGTATAGATGAAGAAATAAAATCTCTAAGAGAAGGTGAATTTGAACTTTTAAGAAGTAACTCAGATATGAAGAATGAGATTACTATGCTAAATAAAGATCTTTCCCTAAGAGAAGAGAAAAAAGAAACCCTAAATTCGTCTATATCTTTTCTAGAAAATAATATTGTTATTAATTTAGCGACTTATAAAGATCTAACCAATGAAATTGAAAAGAATAAAGACAATATAAAATTGTTAAATATGCAAATAGTAGAGCATAAGAAAAAAATAGGTTCTCTATCAGCAAATTTAACTAAAAAAGAAAATGAACTTAGAGAATTAAGTGGGACTTTAACAAAACTTGATGCAAATAGATCAATGTTAGAAAACTTGGAAAAGCATTATGAGGGATATAACAGGTCAGTAAAATCTTTAATGGAATTAATTCATAGGGAAAGAATTACGGCTGCAAATGATACTAAAGTCTTAGGTGAAATTTTCACTGTAGGTAAAAAGTATGAAGTTGCTATAGAAATAGCTTTAGGTGCTGCAATTTCAAATGTTATAACAAAAAATGAAGAAATAGCAAAAGTTCTTATAGGATATTTGAAAAAAAATAGTCTAGGAAGAGCGACATTTTTACCTTTAAATATTATAAAAGGAAAGAAGTTAGAACTAGATAGAAGTATAACTGAAGCTAATGGATATATTGGGATTGCAAGTGACATAATATCTTATGACAAAGAGTATAAAAATATAATGGATTATTCTCTAGGAAGAACAATAATCTGTAGTGATATGGACTGCGCTCTTAACATCGCAAGAATCGGAAAATATAATTATAGAATCGTTACTTTGGATGGAGAAATCATAAATCCAGGGGGAGCATTAACAGGTGGTAGCATAAAGGGGAAAAATTCAAATGTTCTAGGTAGAAAAAGAGAGATTGAAGAATTAGTATTAGACATAAGCAATAAAAAAGAGAAATATGAGGAATTGAAAATACTAGTTCAAGATATCAAGAAAGAAATACAAAACCTAGACGAGGATATGCTGAATAAAAGGGATGAAGTTCATGAGAAAAATATTGAACTTACAAAAAAGGAAAGTGAGATTAAAGGGTTACAATCTGATACGGACAAGCTAAAGAGAAATCTAGAAACTGCTAAAGAAGAAATAAAAAGAATAGCAGGTGAAAGAGAAGCTATTTTAGAAAAGATTAGAGCTAAAGAATCTGAAGTTCAGGTGATTGAAAGTGAAAATACAGCTAACAAGAGCAAAAGTATAGAACTGGAACAATTAATGAAAATTAAAGTTCAAGAAGTTAACGATAGCGATACTAAGCTTACAGAAATGAAAATCAGTAAGGCTAAGTTGGATGAGGCAATAGAAAATAAAAAGAATGAATTTTTAAGAATAGAAAAAGAAATTAAGGATTTAGAGATTAAAAATGAACTTTTAAATAATGAAAATGAGGAAAATAAAAAAAATATTGAAAGTTTAAATTTAGATATAAAGGCTAAGAATAAGAATATCGAAGAAAATAATATTAATATCAGCAATTTAGAAGTAAACTTTAAAGATGATGAGATATTAAAAGAAAAGTTAAAGCAAGAATTTAAAGAAAAAGATAATGTAATAAGCGGCATTTTGGATGAAGTAAGCTTAAAAGAAATGGAAGTAAATAAGCGAGAAGTAATTAAAGCTAAGAAAGAAAATGATAGGGAGCATGTTTATAAGAAACTTAATGAAGAGTTAGAATTAACTTATGCAGAGGCATTAGATAAATGTGAGCCAGTAGTTGATGAGGAAGCTTTGAAACAAGAAATTTTTGTTACTAAAGGAAAGATAACAAAACTTGGAGTAGTAAATTTAGCGGCAATAGAAGAGTATGAAGAAATTAAAGAAAAGTATGAGTTTATGTCTACTCAGGCAGAGGATTTAGAAAATGCCAAGAGGGAATTAAATGCTGTTATTGAAGAAATGACTAATGAAATGAAAAGTTTATTTAAAGAAAACTTCAAAATATTGAATTATAATTTTGATAAAACTTTTAAAGATTTGTTTAAAGGTGGAAGTGCTGAGCTTATTTTAGGTGAAGGCGACGAGCTTACAGCTAATATTGACATAAATGTAGAGCCGCCAGGAAAAAAACTTCAAAATATTAATCTAATGTCTGGTGGAGAGAAGGTTTTATCTGCAATAGCTTTACTTTTTGCAATTTTAAAGATGAAACCAACGCCTTTCTGTATATTGGATGAAATAGAAGCGGCTTTAGATGATGCAAATGTATATAGATATGCAGAGTTCCTAAAAATGTTCTCTCAAAATACTCAATTTATAATTATAACTCATAGAAAGGGAACTATGGAGGTAAGTGATATTATATATGGAGTAACAATGGAAGAGAAAGGTGTATCAAAGGTAGTTTCAGTAGACTTTTCCGATAGCTAGCATACGTAAACCGTCTACTTATAATGAGAGGTAACGGCTGCAAGCTTCTGGATTAGTTCGACTAAGATTTAAGATAAGATAACTTATCTTAAATCAAGTTTCACTCGAGCAGAAAATTTTAATTAGGAGGAAATGAATTTGTTTGGAAATTTATTTAATAAACTAAAAGAGGGATTAGCAAAGACAAGAGATGGATTGACCGATAAGATAAATGAGGCCTTAAATTTGGCAGTAACTATAGATGAGGATTTATATGAGGAATTAGAAGAAATATTAATCATGTCTGATATCGGTATGGACACAACAGTAGATATTATAGAAAGATTAAGGGTTAAAATCAGAAAAGAAAAAATAAACGATCCTCAAGAAGTAAAACCGGCATTAAAAGAAGTAATTAGAGATATATTACTTGAAGGTACATATGAAGATGACGAAAAAGAAAAGAAAGTAATGCTTATAATTGGGGTAAATGGTGTTGGTAAAACTACATCTATAGGAAAACTTGCAGCAAAGAATAAACAAGAAGGAAAAAAAGTATTACTGGCAGCAGCTGATACATTTAGAGCTGCTGCTATTGATCAGCTTGAAGTATGGAGTTCTAGAGCTGAAGTTGATATAGTTAAACATCAGGAAGGATCGGATCCGGCTGCGGTTGTTTTCGATGCAATAGAAGCGTCAAAGGCTAGAAATGTTGATTTATTAATATGTGATACGGCTGGAAGGCTTCATAATAAAAAGAACTTAATGAATGAGCTTGAAAAGATAAACAGAATAATTGATAGGGAATTGCAAGGTTATAGAAAAGAAACATTACTAGTTTTAGATGCAACAACAGGTCAAAATGCTGTTATTCAAGCAAAGCAGTTCATGGAAGCTTGTCCGATAGATGGAATAATATTAACTAAATTAGATGGAACAGCAAAAGGTGGCGTTGTTTTATCTATAAAGCAAAGCTTAAATATTCCTGTTAGATACATAGGAGTCGGGGAAGGCATTGATGATCTTCAAAAATTTGATGCAGAAGGATTTGCTGAAGCATTAATATAGGGTTAGATAAGAAATAATAGGCCAGTATGTTTGGTCTATTATTTTCTTTCATTGCGTTAGGAAATTATAATGAGGTCAAATATACGAATAACTTTTAAAAGTGGCGAAATGTGCACGGTTTTGGAAGTGGATTTTCTTGTGTGTCTTAAAAATATTTCTAGAAAAATATATAAAAATTAAACTATGTTTAAATGTTTATACGAAAATATATTTCTATAAACACATTTTTAAAGGTACATAGGTTTATATAAAAATAGTTTCAAAGATTCATATTTTTAAATATACATATGAAAATATGTAAATATTTATTGGAAACATCAGGGGTTCAAGGTTTTTGATTATGAATATACAAAATATAAGCAATTTAAAAATCATTAATTGTATCAAAAAACTTGAGATATAGAGCCTAGGTGTAAAAAAATAAAAGTGTTAAGTAAAAATACTTGACACTTTGAAATAATCCTGTTAAAATCTCTTTTGTGGGTAAGGTGATTAAATGGAAGATAGAGTTGAGATTTCGTTACTTATGGATTTTTATGGTCCGTTATTAACAGAAAAGCAAAGTGAAATTATGCAGTGGTATTATAATGATGATTTATCGTTAGCTGAAATAGCTGAGCTTAATCAAACGAGTCGTCAGGCTATTCATGATTTAATCAAAAGATGTTATAAACAACTTCTCTCCTATGAACGTAAACTTAACTTACTTCAAAAGAGTATAAATAGAAAAAAGGAAATTATGAATTTTTTAGAACACTTAAAAAATAAATATTCCATAGATGATGAGGATATTATAAAATATAAAGAAAAGCTAGAAAATTTATAAGGAGGAGTAAACATGGCTTTCGAAGGATTAGGTGAAAAATTACAGGAGACTTTTAGAAAATTAAAAGGTAAAGGAAAGTTGACTGAAAAAGATATAAAAGAAGCCATGAGAGAAGTAAAGCTTGCCTTACTAGAAGCAGATGTTAACTATAAAGTTGTTAAACAATTTATTTCTTCTGTTAGTTCTAAATGTGTTGGAAGTGAAGTTCTTGAAAGTCTAACACCAGGACAACATGTAATAAAGATAGTTAATGAAGAACTTACTAATCTTATGGGTGGAACTGAAAGTAAACTTAATTATAGTAGTTCAGGACTTACAGTTATAATGTTAGTTGGATTACAAGGAGCAGGTAAGACTACTATGTGTGGTAAACTTGCGTTAAACCTTAGAAAAAATAATAAAAAACCATTATTAGTGGCTTGTGATATTTATAGACCAGCAGCTATAAAGCAATTAGAAGTTGTAGGAAAACAAATCGAAATTCCAGTATTTTCGATGGGAGATAAAGTAAACCCTGTTGAAATTGCAAAGAATGCAATCACTCATGCAAAAGATAATGGAAATAATGTAGTTATCATAGATACTGCAGGTAGACTTCACATTGATGAAGAATTAATGCAGGAACTAAAAAATATAAAAGATAATGTAAACCCATCAGAAATATTATTAGTTGTTGATGCTATGACAGGTCAAGATGCTGTTAATGTTGCAGAAAACTTTAATAATGATTTAGATTTAAGTGGAGTTATTTTAACAAAACTAGATGGTGATACTAGAGGTGGAGCTGCACTGTCAATTAAAACTATAATTGATAAGCCAATCAAATATGCCGGTGTTGGCGAAAAAATGAATGATTTTGAAGTGTTCCATCCTGATAGAATGGCATCAAGAATTTTAGGAATGGGTGATGTATTATCGCTTATTGAAAAAGCTCAAGAAGCCATTGATGAAAAGGAAGCAGCTGATTTAGGTAAGAGAATGTTAAATCAAGAATTTAACTTTGAAGATTATCTAATGGCAATGGAACAAATGAAAAAGCTTGGACCTTTAAATAAAATTATGGAAATGATACCTGGCTTGAATTCAAAGGAACTTCAAGGAGTTGACTTTGATAAGGGGACTGAGGCTCTTGATAAGACTAAGGCGATTATTCAATCAATGACACTAAAAGAAAGAAGAAATCCAAGCCTTATACTAAAATCTCCATCAAGAAAAAGCAGAATAGCTAAAGGATCAGGTACTAATATACAAGAAGTTAATAAACTCATGAAGGGCTATGAAATGATGAAAAAGAACATGAAGCAAATGAAGTCATTCCAGAAGCAGGCAAAGAAAGGCGGCCTATTTGGCAAGTTACCTTTCTAAGCATTAGAGTTAAAATATATATTTATTATCCTTTAAAGGAGGTGAAATTAAAATGGCAGTAAAAATCAGATTAAGAAGAATGGGTGCTAAGAAAGCTCCTTTCTATAGAATAATTGTTGCAGATTCAAGAGCACCAAGAGATGGTAAGTTCATCGATGAAATTGGATACTATAATCCATTAACTGAACCAGTTGAAGTTAAAATCAACGAAGAAAAAGCTAATGAATGGTTATCTAATGGAGCACAACCAACAGAAGTAGTTAAGAGACTTTTCAATAATGCAGGTCTTACTAAGTAATTTTTGGAGGTGAATTCTACAGTTAGTACATACTAATTGTAGGCGTTTATGAAGGAATTAGTTGAATTTATGGCTAAATCCCTTGTTGATAACCCAGATGCAGTTACTGTTAATGAAGTAGATGGAGAACAATCCATAATACTTGAATTAAAAGTTGCACCAGAAGATATGGGTAAGATTATAGGTAAGCAAGGAAGAATTGCGAAAGCTATAAGAACAGTTATAAAAGCTGCAGCAGTTAAACAGAATAAACGAGTTATAGTAGAAATCATCTAAAAATTGAGAGTTAGGGTAACCTAACTCTTTTTAAATATACACATTAGAAAAAAGCGCGCAAGCGCAACCAAGATCATTTAATTGTAAAAAGCGCATAAGCGTAACTGAGAACATTTCGATTATAAAAAAAGCGCGCAAGCGCAACCAAAATCATTTAACTATAAAAAAGCGCATAAGTGCAACTGAGAACATTTTGTCTATAAAAATGCGCGTCAGCACAATTAAGATTAATTCGCATATGAAAAAGCGCACATATATGAGAAGAGTGTGCTTAACAATTCGGAACTTGTTAAGTGAAACTAAGATCATATAGGCAATCTAATATCTTTAACAATGAGTTCAAGGAAAAAAGTATATAATAATTTATATAGGGCATAATCAAAAAAATAATGGATTTTGGTATAAGATACTATTAAAAATAACAACAAGTCAGCATGCTGGTCTATTTTCGTCATATGCGTCTCTAAGTTATTTTATGCCATTATTCTTCTTATGCTTAAAATGAGGTGAAAAGAGTGGGAAATTTATTTAAAATTGGTCAGATTATAAATACACATGGAATTAAAGGCGAAGTTAAAGTGTATCCTCTAACAGAAGATGTAAATAAATTTAAACGTCTAAAAACTGTTTTAGTAGGTGGAGAGGAAAAGGAAATACTAGGAGTTAAATTCCAAAAAGATAGAGTTATACTAAAAATTGAAGGTATAGACTCTATGAATGATGCTGAAACTTACAAGCAAAAATATATTGAAATACCACGCGAAAATGAGCCAGAACTTCCATCTGACACATATTATGTTTCTGATTTAAAAGAATGTACTATATATGATACTAATGAAAAAGAAATTGGAAGAATTTTCGATGTAATAAGCACTCCTAACAATGATGTATATTGGATTAAGGAACCTAAGGAACTATTAATACCAGTTCTTAGAGATATAGTTCTAGATATAGATATAAACTTGAAAAAAATCATTATTAAGCCAGTAGGTGAATGGCAAGATGAAGATTAGCATATTAACGTTATTTCCAGAAATGTTTTCTATTTTCGATCATAGTATAATAGGAAGAGCAAGAGAAAACAACATAGTAGATTTAGAAACGCTAAACATAAGAGATTATACGTTAAACAAACATAAAAAAGTCGATGATTATCCTTATGGGGGCGGTGCTGGAATGGTTATGGCACCTCAGCCTATAGTTGATACTATAAGGGACGCAAAGTTAAGTAATAAAGGGAAGGTTGTTTTCTTAGGGCCGAGAGGAAAAACTTTCAACCAAGAGATTGCTAAAGAGCTTTCTAAGGAAGAAGGACTAATATTTTTATGTGGACATTATGAAGGAATAGATGAAAGAGTTTATAAGCATATAGATATGGAAATTTCACTTGGAGATTTTGTGCTGACTGGCGGAGAGATGGCTGCAATTCCGGTGATTGATTGTATATTAAGATTAATTCCAGGTGTTTTGGGAAAAGAAGAGAGTTTTATGGAAGAGTCATTTTATAATGGACTTTTAGAATATCCACAATACACTAGACCAGAAGAGTTTGAAGGAGATAAGGTGCCTGAAATTCTGTTATCTGGGCATCATGAAAATATAAGAAAATGGAGAAGACTTAAGTCTCTTGAGGTAACAAAGAAGATTAGACCCGATTTATATAAGAAAATTACATTAACCAAAGAAGATATTAAAATATTAAAAAATAACAATAATAAATAATTTTTGTTGAAATATAAAAAATTATGTGATAATATTAAGTTTGTGCTAGTACGGGCGTTCCGCTGTCATACATATGTGTTAAGAACGTCAAATTATCGTTAAGGAGGGAATGCACAATGAACGAAATAATAAGAGCTATAGAAGCTGAACAAATCAGAACTGACTTACCTAAATTTGCTATCGGGGATACTATAAAGGTATACGTTAAGATTCAAGAAGGTAACAAAGAAAGAATTCAAATGTTCGAAGGTACTGTTATCAAAAAACAAAATGGTGGTTTAAGAGAAACTTTCACTGTAAGAAGAGTTGCTTACGGAACTGGAGTTGAAAGAACATTCCCAATGAATGCACCAATCATCGACAAAATTGAAATCGCTAGAAAAGGTAAAGTTAGAAGAGCTAAACTTTACTACTTAAGAGATAGAGTTGGTAAGGCTGCTAAAGTTAAAGAATTATTAACTAGATAGTATTTGAAAAGGGGACTGTTTCAGTCCTTTTTTTATTATATAAGAAAAATAATATTAATACGTGATTAATGTACAATTAAAGCAAGGAAAAGCCGAGGGATTTTTTAAGAATAGGATTAGAAAATTACTAAGTCATTTTAGTATAAATTTCTTACAGGGTATCCTAAAGGCATGAAATGTGAATTGTGTATTTTGAACTGAAAAATAAATTTAAGGAGGAATTCATATGGCAATTAATTGGTTTCCGGGACATATGAAAAAAACTCAAAGAGAAATTAAAGAAAACTTGAAATTGGTAGATGCTGTAATTGAAATAAGAGATGCAAGAATTCCAAGAAGTTCTGCGAATCCTGATATTGAAAAATTGTTAGAGGGAAAACCAAGAATTATACTTTTAAATAAGAGTGATTTAACCGATGGTAGAGTTACAAAAGAGTGGATAAATTATTTAACTAAAGATGATGTTAAAGTATTAGAGGTTAATTGTTTAAAAGGTGATGGACTTAAGAATATAAAGCCTACATTGCTAACATTACTTAAGGAAAAGCATGATAGATTAAAGGCAAAAGGTATGGTTAACATAACAATGAGAGTAATGGTTGTTGGAATACCTAACGTAGGCAAATCTACATTTATCAATAAAATGGCTAGAAATAATATAGCTAAAACAGGTGATAGGCCAGGAGTTACTAAGAGCAAACAATGGATTAAAACAGGAATGGGGATTGAAATGCTAGATACCCCAGGAGTGTTATGGCCTAGATTTGAAGATGATGAAACAGCTTTGAATTTAGCTTTTACTGGTGCTATAAAAGATGAAATAATGGATATAGAAGAATTAGCTTTGAAACTTGTTGAAAGATTACAAAGTAATTATGAAGAGAAATTAAAAGAAAGATATAAACTTAAAGAAGTTTTTGAAAATCCATTAGATACATTAGATGCTATAGGCAAAAAAAGAGGTACTTTAATTTCTGGAGGACAAATTGACTATAATAGAATAGCTGTTATACTACTTGACGAATTCAGGGGAGGAAAAATGGGCAATATCACATTGGAGCGCCCAACAGAAGAAAATGATACAGTTTAATGAAGATATAAGATCACTATCATTTGCGGAAATTAAGGAAGAAATACATAAGTTATCTATAGTTGATTTATCTAGAAATGGTGAACATACAAAAGTTATAAACTGGCTAGAAGAAGATAAAAGGAAAAATGTATTATCACTTAAGAAAAAGATTGAGAAAGATTTAGAATCATATTTAAATGAAGTTAAAAGAGTCAAAACAATGTATGAGTTTGATAAATCATTTGGAAGTTATCGATATATAGCTGGTGTAGATGAAGTTGGTAGAGGACCTCTTGCGGGTCCTATCGTAGCTTGTAGTGTTATTCTTGATTTAAATGTTTTAGAAAAAGATTTAATCTTATATATAAATGATTCAAAAAAAGTAAAAGAGCATAAAAGGGAAGAACTTTCTGAAATAATAAAAGAAAAGGCATTAAGTTACCAAATAGCAGTTTCTTCTAATAAAGAAATTGATGAAAAAGGAATAGCTTTTGCAAATAATAAAGTGTTTTTAGAAAGTTGTAATGCACTTAGTATAAAACCAGATTTAGTATTATCTGATGGCTATTTAATTAAGAACATTGGTATAGAGAATAAATCTGTTATAAAAGGTGATACAAAAAGTGCTAGTATTGCTGCAGCATCAATTGTAGCAAAAGTGTATAGAGATAAGCTGATGAAAGAATATGCTAAGAAATACCCACATTATGACTTTGAAAATAATGTCGGATATGGTACATCAAAACATATAGAAGGTCTAAAAAAATACGGAAAAAGCGACATTCATAGAAATAGTTTTTTAACAAAATTATTGTAATTAAATTTTGCTTAAGCACATGAAAATAGATAATAAGTCAAAAGTGCCATTAATATTTTTTATCAGGCAAGGAAAGGCGACAAATTGGCATCATAGCAGGCCTGCTAGGTCAATACGCCAACATAGTATGTTGAAAAATAAAATTGCAAATAGATTTGTTATTTATTCGAATGTGACTAAATGGAATTTATATGAAGAGATTAGTATGTTCATGATAAATAAATTAATAAAAAAACTATAAGAATATTAGAAATTTAAATAATATTCTTATAGTTTTTTTGTTTTATATGCTGTGGTAGTAAATTTGCATTAAAAACTCAAGTAAACTAATAAATTAGTTAAGTCTAAAAGCATCCTTTATATGGTTTATTTTAAAATTTGTACTTTCTAAATTTAGATAAACTTCAATGACATCAAATCTAACATTAATATTAGGTAATCTTTTATAGTTAATATAAGAATTTGCAACTTTTATTATGGACTTTTGTTTTGAAAAATTAACAGATTCTCTTGGCAATCCATAATTATTGTTATATCTACTCTTAACTTCCACAATAATTAATAAATTATTCTTTTTGCATATAATATCAATTTCACCTAAAAAGTTTTTGAAATTACAATCCAAAATATTATAATCATTCTTTTCTAAATATTTCTTGGCTAAATCTTCGCTAAAATCACCTATATCTTTATTTATTTTTTTCACTAGATCACTTCCAATTTTATTTACTTAAATATATTAAAAATTACTAACTGCATTGCTATTATATCTTTGAATTATTAACAATTAAAAAATAAATATAACAAATGTATTTTTATGGAATTAATATTTAAATGTATGTCTATAATTTTTAGTAGGTGATTTATATGGCAGTAAAAATAATTAGTGCAACGCACAATGGATTAGAAGGTTTTTTAATAAAAGTAGAGGTAGATATATCTAAGGGTTTACCGGTGTTTAATATTGTGGGGCTCCCAGATACTTCTGTAAAAGAAGCAAAAGAAAGAGTTAGAGCCGCAATATTAAACTGTGGGTTTGAATTTCCGTTAGGAAGAATTACTATTAACTTAGCTCCAGCAGATGTAAGAAAAATTGGATCTCTTTTAGATTTGCCAATTGCAATTGGTATATTAATGGAATCAAATCAAATTTGCAGAAAGAATTTGGAGGAGTATATTATATTCGGAGAATTATCCTTATTTGGTGAGCTTAAAGGGGTAAAAGGTACTATACCTATAATAATTGAAGGTGCAAGGAAGGAAATTAGAAAATTTATCTTTCCTTATGAAAACTTAGAAGAAAGTTATTATTTCAAGAATGTTGAATATTACCCATTAAAAAATTTAAAAGAAGTAGTCTCGCACATTACATATGAAGATATGCTCCCTTATGAGATGGAGAGCGATGAAAGAGAAGAAGAAATACTAGATTCACTAGATTATGGGGATATTATAGGACAATATTCTTCTAAAAGAGCATTAGAGATTGCGGCAGCTGGAAAACACAATATAATTCTTTATGGAGAGCCAGGATGTGGTAAAACAATGCTTGCAAAAGCATTAATTTCAATTTTACCATCCTTGTCTCAAGAGGAATTAATAGAAATTGCAAAAATATATAGTGCATGCGGCCTTATGACAAAGATTTCTCATATTAGCAGACCTTTCAGAGCTCCACATCATACAACTACAAGAATAGCCTTAATTGGCGGAGGAAAAGAAATAAGGCCTGGAGAAATAACTCTTGCACATAATGGTGTATTATTTTTAGATGAAATTTTGGAGTTTAAGAAGGATGTTCTTGAATCTCTAAGAGAACCTCTTGAAGAAAAAAATGTGAATATTAATAGGCTTAGTGGAAGTTATCAAATGCCTGCTGATTTTCTTCTAATCGGGGCCTTTAATCCAGTAGAAAACAATGAGGATAAAGATTTAAATGATAGCAAATATTATTTAAATACTAAAATTACTAAATATTCTAAGAAATTTTCAAGTGCTTTGCTAGATAGAATTGATATATTAAATTATGTGCCTAGACTCAATTATGATGAGATAGAAAACAAAAAAGATTCGTACGATTCAAAAATTATGAAAGAAAATGTACTTAGAGCCAGAGATATACAAAAACTGAGATTTAAGAATACGGCTTACAAATATAATTCAGATATAAAAGGAAAGGACATTTTTGAAATTTGCAGGGTTAATAAGAAATGTTCAGAGCTTCTAAAAAAATATTATAATACATCAAGCGTATCGTTAAGAGGTTATGGGAAGGTAATAAAATTGGCAAGAACTATAGCGGATATAGATAATCAAAAGGATATTTTAGAGTTTCATATTCTAGAAGCTTTTAGCTATAGGAAAAATATTAATGGAGAAATTATGTAGGGTTAGAAGGGAATATGTATAAATGGATTATGAATTATGGTTAATACTTATTGATATTACAAGTTTTCAAAAAATAAAATTAATAAATAAATATAAAACAGCAGAAAATGTATATAATAATTTTGAGGAGATATTAAAAGAAAATGAAACAATATCTAAAAAATTAAAAAATTTTCAAAAAGATGATTTATGCTATGAAGTTTTAAAATTAGAAGAAACATTATATAAAAAAAATATAGGATATATAACATACTCTAATCCTTTATATAAAGAGAAATTGAGCGGGATTTTAAATCCTCCTTATTTCCTTTTTTATATGGGAAATATAGACATTATAAATAATAAATCTATAGGTGTAGTAGGGGCAAGAAAATGCTCAAATTATGGACTAACTGTAACAAAACTCTTGACAAAGGAGCTTATTACTAATAATATAACGCTTATAAGCGGAGGTGCAAGAGGAATTGATTCGATTGCACATAAAACAGCTTTAGAGAATGATGGATATAACATATGCGTATTAGGATGTGGAATAGATAGAGCTTATCCATCTGAAAATAAAATGTTGTTTTCTAAAATAGCAGAAAAAGGCGTAGTAATTTCAGAATTTTTACTTGGTACAGCACCATTAAGAGAAAATTTTCCTAAAAGGAATAGAATAATTAGTGGTCTTAGTGAGGGTGTAATAGTTATAGAAGCTTCAGAAAAAAGCGGATCTTTAATAACAGCTAGACTTGCGCAGCAGCAGGAGAAAAAAGTTATTGCTGTTCCAGGCTCTATATTATATGCTGGAGCAAGTGGTTCTAACAAACTAATTAGAGATGGTGCTAGTATATGTACTGATATAGAGGATTTAAGAGTTTTACTTAGTTTAGAACATGTTGAAATTCAACCGATGAATTTTACACCAGAGAAAAGCGAAATACTAGAGTTAATTACAGATTCACCAATTCACATAGATGATATTTTTAAAAATACGTCTGTTGATAGAGGAGCTTTATACGCATTATTATTTGAAATGCAAATAAAAAGTGAAATTATTTGTCTACCGGGAAATTACTATGTGAAAACAATTTAAAAATGTGTAGGGGGTGAATACTTCATAAATTTTATGGAGTTATACTATGGGTCAAAAACTTGTAATTGTTGAGTCGCCGGCTAAAGCAAAAACAATCGGCAAATATTTGGGTAAGAATTATATTGTAGAAGCATCAATGGGACACGTAAGAGATTTACCTAAGAGTACATTAGGTGTTGATATAGAAAATAACTATACTCCTAAGTATATAACTATTAGAGGAAAAGGAGAATTAATAGATAAACTAAGAAAGGCTGCAAAAAAAGCAGAAAAGGTTTATCTCGCAACCGACCCTGATAGAGAAGGTGAAGCGATTTCGTGGCATTTAGCCAATATATTAAAAATTTCAGAGGATGAAACATGCAGAATTGTATTTAATGAGGTTACAAAGACAGCTGTAAAAGCATCTATAAAGCAAGCTAGAAAAATAGACTTGGATTTAGTTGATGCCCAACAAGCAAGAAGAATATTAGATAGACTTGTTGGTTATGAAATAAGTCCGATTTTATGGAAAAATGTAAAGTGGGGACTTAGTGCAGGAAGAGTCCAATCAGCTGCTTTAAAATTGATTTGTGATAGAGAAAAGGAAATAAATGAATTTATACCAAAGGAATATTGGTCAATAGACTGTACACTTAAAAAAGAAAAAAAGAAATTTCCAGTCAGGTTATCAACATATAAAGGAAAGAAGATTGAGATCGGAAACGAAGAAACATCAAATGGAATCATAAAAGAGCTTAATCAGGGAAACTTTGTAGTAAAAAGTATAAAAAAAGGTAAGAAAAATAGAAATCCTCTTCCACCTTTTACTACAAGTACTCTGCAACAGGATGCAAATAGAAAATTAAATTTTATGACAAAGAGAACTATGTCAATTGCACAAGTACTTTATGAAGGTGTTGAAGTCAAAAGTTATGGTACAGTCGGATTGATAACATACATGAGAACTGATTCTGTAAGAATTTCAGAAGAGGCTCAAGAAAGAGCAAAAGAATTTATAGAAGGTACTTATGGAAAAGAATATCTCCCAAGTGCTCCTAGAGTATATAAAGGTAAGAAAAATATCCAAGATGCTCATGAAGCAATAAGACCTACTTATGTAGAGATTACACCTGAAATTGCTAAAGAAAATTTAACTCCAGAGCAATATAAATTGTATTCTCTAATATGGAATAGATTTGTTGCAAGCCAAATGGCGTCATGTGAATTAAATACAAACTCAATAGATATAGAAAATGGAGACTATAAATTTAAGGCATCTGGTTCAGTAATCTCTTTTGATGGTTTTATGAAAATATATGAATATTCAAATGAAGAAGATGAGAATTCTGTAATATTACCAGAGCTTAAGGAAAATGAAGAGCTAAAAGTGGAATCGCTAAATGGAACACAACATTTTACACAACCACAGCCAAGGTATACTGAAGCATCTTTTGTTAAATTATTAGAAGAAAAAGGTATAGGCAGACCTAGTACGTATGTTCCGACAATTTCAACGCTTCTAGGAAGGAATTATGTTGTTCGTGAAAAGAAGAATCTAATTCCAACTGAACTTGGTGAAATAGTAAATAATATTGTAAGCGAATATTTTAGACAAATAGTTGATGTTGATTTTACGGCAGATATGGAGAGAAAGCTTGATGATGTAGAAGAAGGAAATGAGAATTGGACTCAAATAGTAGAAGAATTCTTTAGTCCGCTAAAAGTTGCTATTGAAAAGGCTGAAAAAGAAATATCAAAAGTAGTAATTGAAGATAAGGTCAGCGATGTAAAATGTGAAAAATGTGGCCGAATGATGGTTATTAAAAGAGGAAGGTTTGGAGAATTTTTGGCATGTCCTGGATATCCAGAGTGTAAGAATGCTAAACCTATTGTTGAGGAGTTGGATGTTCCATGTCCTGAATGTGGAAAACCAATTGTAGCTAAAAAGAGCAAAAAGGGAAAGAAATTTTTTGGATGTTTAGGTTACCCTGAATGTAAATTTGTAAGTTGGTATGAACCAGTAAAAGAAAAATGTCCTAATTGTAATTCTTATATGGTAGCAAAATATTCGAAAACAAAAGGAAATTATATACAATGCTCAAATAGTGAGTGTAATTATAAAGAAGAAGTAAAAAAAGATAACGCAAAAGAAGAATAGAAATAAATACGAAGAAAACAGCTTTATAATTAAATAAGTAATATTATTTTGTCGAATCTAATAAAAAGAGTGTTGAAAAGCAAGATTTTATATGATAAACTAGTCTTGGTAGCAACTTGTAAAAAAATTCAATAAATTAAGAATTTTCTAACAATAATATTCTTTTGCTAAATAATATTGTTATACAGCTGCCAAGGAGGATTATAATATGTCATCATTATTAACTAAAACTAGAATGTTAAATAAGATTCTGCAGAAATCTGGTACAGAACCTGTAGCATTTCAAGATATATGTACATTATTAAGTGAAGTTCTTGAATGTAATGTATACATAATAAGCAAAAAAGGGAAAGTACTTGGATATACTTTTGGTAAAGATTTTGAATGTGAAGCCATGAAGAAAAAGGTAATAGAGGATAAAAAATTTCCAGAAGATTATAATAAGACATTGTTGGAAGTTAATGAAACATTATCTAATCTCCCTAACGAAGGTAGATGTGTATTTCAAGAGATTGGTAAATGCAAGAAGGTAGATAAGCTATCAACAATAGTTCCTATTATAGGAAGTAGAGAAAGACTAGGAACATTAATTTTAGCTAGATTTGGCAATCCGTTTACTGATGAGGATTTAGTTATAGTAGAATATAGTGCAACAATTGTAGGAATGGAAATGCTTAGAGCTATGCAAGATGAAATAACAGAAGATACTAGAAAAAAGGCAGTAGTACAATTAGCAATAGGAACCCTTTCATACTCAGAATTGGAAGCAGTTGAACATATTTTTGATGAGTTAAATGGAAATGAAGGACTTTTAGTAGCTTCAAAGATAGCTGATAAAGTTGGTATAACTAGAAGTGTTATAGTAAATGCACTCAGAAAATTTGAAAGCGCAGGAGTGATTGAATCAAGATCACTTGGAATGAAAGGTACTTATATTAGAATATTAAATGAAAAGCTAATAGATGAATTAAAAAAGATTAAGTAATAGATAGCTATAGACAAGTAATGGTCTATAGCTATTTTTTTATTGTATAGGAAATTATAGAATTTCGAAGAGTCTTAAGCTAGATGGAATCTAGCTTTAGACTCTTCGGTATGTTAAGATGTAACTATAAAATTAAGAGGTATACAGATGAAAAAAGGGAAGATGAATAAGATATTAGAAGATCATTGGCATAGCTTTGTAAAATTGTATGGTAAAAAAATTAGACCTAATGTAAAGGCTGAAGTTGATAAAGTTTTAAGATGTAAGGATACTAAGTATGGTTACATTGAGTTGAAGTGTAAAAAGTGTAATGAAATCAAGAAGATAGGGTTTACTTGTAAGAGTAGATTTTGCACATCTTGCGGCAAAGTTTATGTTGATAACTGAATTGATAGTATGTTATTAAAACTAATAAACGTTAGACATAGACATATTGTATTCACTATACCAGAAGAATTAAGGATATACTTCGGCAAAAACAGAAACAAATTAAAAATACTTCCGCAATGCGCAGCAAAAGCTGTTACGACTTGGATGAGAGATTTAAATAAAAGTGAGGAATTTGCTCCAGGAATAGTAACTGTGATACATACATTTGGCCGTGATTTAAAGTGGAATCCACATGTACACATGATGGTTACAGAGGACGGAACAGGAAATAATACTGAGTGGAGACATATAAGACATATATCATATTTATCACTGCGAAAGCGATGGCAAAAATTATTGCTGGATCATTTAGAAGAATTAGTAGGAAAGAAAAGCGAAGCTAAAAAGCTGAAGAATAAATTATATAGAGATAAGGATAAAGGATTTTATGTACACGCAAAAACACAAATAAAATCAGCTAAAATAGCGGCAAAGTATATTGGAAGATATGTTGGACGACCTGCGATAGCAGAATCTAGAATTATAAAGTATGATGGCAGAAATATCACATTTAAATATACTAGACATGAAGATAATAAAACCATAATAGAAACTTTAAATGCGCATGAGTTTATAAAGAAAGTCATAATACATATTCCAGAAAAGCATTTTAAGATGATCAGATACTTTGGTATTTATTCTAGGAGAAGTAAGAAGAAAGACAATTTTATAAAAATGTTGGATGATAAAATGATAAAACTACGAAAAGCAATATCTAAATGGGAATATAGAATACTGGCTTCATTTGGAATTAACCCTTGTAAGTGCCCCAGATGTGGGGAGTTAATGAAATTTAATGACATAGTTTATGGGGATAACGGTTCTATGAGGGAATATTTTAAAAAGAAGATTATTAGTGAAGGGAAAGAAAATTTAGAAAAAACTATTGAATTATATGCAATTACAAAAGGTCTTATATATGGTAGAATAAATCCGACAACAACGTAGTTGGAGGGCAGAAAAATTGAACGAAGAGATACTATATATTTGTATGGAATGTAAAACTGAAGAAAATATACCTAAGGAGGTTGTAGAATACTTTGATGAAATGGATCAAAGTAACATAAATGAACCACCTTGTTTTTCATGCGAAAAATGCGGCGGAGTCATGAGACCTCAAAAATATAGTGGTATACACGGAAAAGAATATAAATTATAGAATTAAAACCATAGAGAAAAGTAAATCTCTATGGTTTTGATTTATATTTTAATATATTTCTCCGAAGGAGCGTGGCGCAGCCACTTTTTTATTCTTTAGTAAATTATAATGCAATTAAATCTGGGGATAACTTTTAGAGTAGTCTATTTTACTGGGATTAATTACTATAAAAGAATAAGAAATAAATCATATTCGCCTGCCAAATTTTTCTCACGTGCGTTCGAAAAGGCAGATGCGTGAAAAAAATCTTCGACTCCACAGTCGTCTGCGATTTTTTTATTCTTTAAGAATTTATAATTCAGTAAAATATGTGAACAATTTTTTGAACAGGTAATTAACTAAGGGAGTATCTAAAAGAATAAAAAATAATATATAGTTTATTCCAGTTGTGTATAAGATTTAACTATTTTGAGAACACTTTAAGATGATTAATAAAATTTTATTAAATATAAATAATGTGCATATTTTTATTTATGTAAGGTAAATTGAAAAATTTTTGTTGATACCATAAATACCTTATGATATACTACTTAAGGTAAGAAATACACACACTATCCAATTTATAGATTTGGTGCCCTTATTTTAAGGGAAATTTATAAGCTGAAGATAGTGGAGGTAAAAACCAAGGAGGTAACAAAATGTCAGTAATATCAATGAAACAATTATTAGAAGCAGGTGTACACTTCGGTCACCAAACAAGAAGATGGAATCCTAAAATGGCTCCATATATCTTCACAGAAAGAAACGGGATCTATATAATAGACCTTCAAAAAACAGTTAAGAAAGCTGAAGAAGCTTATAACTTCGTTAAGCAAGTAGCTGAAGAAGGAAAAGATATACTTTTCGTTGGAACTAAGAAACAAGCTCAAGAAGCAATACAAGAAGAAGCTATCAGAAGTAACATGCATTTCGTAAATAACAGATGGTTAGGTGGAATGTTAACAAACTTCTCAACTATCAGAGGTAGAATAAGAAAATTAGAACAAATTGAAAAAATGCAAGAAGATGGAACTTTTGACGTTCTTCCTAAGAAAGAAGTTATAAAGCTTAAAGGCGAAATGGAAAAACTTGAAAAGAATCTTGGCGGTATCAGAAACTTAGATGCATCAAACGTTGGAGCAATGTTTATAGTTGATCCAAGAAAAGAAAAGAATGCTATCTTAGAAGCTAAGATTTTAGGAATACCAGTTGTTGCTATTGTAGATACTAACTGTGATCCAGAAGAAGTTGACTACGTAATCCCAGGTAATGACGATGCTATTAGAGCTGTTAAATTAATAACTGCTAAAATGGCTGATGCTATTATGGAAGGAAGACAAGGCGAACAATTAGCTGAGTAGTTTATATAAACTTTAAAAGGGTAAGTGAGTTCACTCCAACTGCCCTTTTATTAGGTGTTAAGGATTACTTTCGATATAGAGGAGGAATTAAATTTATGGCAAATATAAGCGCACAATTAGTTAAAGAACTAAGAGAAATGACTGGAGCTAAAATGATGGATTGTAAAAAAGCTCTAGTTGAAACAGAAGGAAGTATTGAAAAGGCTGTTGAATTCTTAAGAGAAAAAGGACTTGCAGATGCAGCTAAGAAGTCAGGTAGAGTTGCTGCTGAAGGTATAGTTAAGACATATATTTCAGATGATAAGAAAACAGGAACAGTTCTTGAATTCAACTGTGAAACGGACTTTGTTGCATTAAACGAAGAATTTGTTGGTTTTGCTGATAAGTTAGCTAAAATGGTAGCTGAAACTTCAGTTAAAACAGTAGAAGAACTTCTTGAAGAAAAGTTTGATGGAGAAGCAACAGTTGCAGAAAGTTTAAAAGCTTTAATAGCAAAACTTGGTGAAAACATGTCGGTAAGAAGATTTACTAAATTCTCTATTGATAATGGAATAGTTAGTAGCTATATTCATGGTGGTGGAAGAATTGGAGTTTTAGTAGAAGTTTCTTGTGATAAAGCTTCAGAAGTTTTAGATGAAGTTGCAAAAGAAGTTTGTATGCAAATTGCAGCAGCAAACCCATTATTCTTAGGTAAAGATGATGTTGATGCAACATCTATGGAAAAAGAAAAAGAAATTTACAGAGTTCAAGCTTTAAATGAAGGAAAACCAGAAAATATCGTTGAAAAAATGGTAATGGGAAGAATTCAAAAGTACTTTAAAGAAGTTTGTCTTTTAGAACAACCATGGGTAAAAGATTCTGATAAGACAATCAATAAATTCTTAGAAGAGAAATCTAAAGAGGTTGGTTCTCCAGTTAAGATAACTAGATTCGTAAGATACGAAAGAGGAGAAGGAATCGAAGTTGAAAAGGTAGACTTTGCTGAAGAAGTTGCAAGACAAATCGGTAAATAGTTAAAACCTAAAGAGAACACTTTGTGTTCTCTTTTTTTAAGAAATAAAGTACATATACTTATTAAAGAGGTTTTATTGATCCCTAAAATATTCAGGAGGTAATTATAAATGGCAGATTGTAAATACAAGAGAGTAATTTTAAAACTTTCAGGAGAAGCATTAGCAGGAGTTAATGGATTTGGGCTTGATTTTAATGTAGCAAAAAGAATTGCGCTTGAAATTAAAGAATTAATTGATATGGGCGTTGAAGTAGGAACAGTAGTTGGTGGCGGAAACATTTGGAGAGGCAGAAGTGGAGAAGGCATGGACAGAACTACTGCAGATTACATGGGAATGATGGCAACTTGTATAAATGCATTAGCGCTACAAGATTCTTTAGAACAAGTTGGAGTTAAAACAAGAGTACAAACTGCTATAGAAATGAAGGAAATTGCAGAACCATTCATAAGAAGAAGAGCAATGAGACACTTAGAAAAAGGAAGAGTTGTTATATTTGCTGCTGGTACAGGAAATCCATATTTTTCAACAGATACTACTGCAGCACTTAGAGCTGCTGAAATTGAAGCGGATGTAATTCTTTTAGCTAAAAAAGTTGATGGAGTTTATGATAAAGACCCTCATAAGTATTCAGATGCAAAAAAATATGATACACTATCATATATAGAAGTATTAGAACAAGGATTACAAGTAATGGACTCTACAGCAACTTCATTGTGTATGGACAATGAAATTCCTATCCTTGTATTTGGGTTAGATGAGCCAGGAAATATTAGAAGAGCTATGTATGGAGAAAATATAGGTACATTAGTTGCAACACAACCAAGAAAATAATAAACCAGTATGCTTGTTTATTTTGTGCCATTGGAAGCTCGACTCGCATGAGCTCGCTGAGTAAGCGATTCATACTAAATCATAGATTTGGGTTCTCTGCTCATCAGTAAACTCTACTAATAGCATCGCTGTGAGCAGAATTTATTTCCGTGTCTGACGCGAAATATACGTAGCATCTTTGGTCTATTATTTCTTTTATGTGTTTAAAAAGAAATAGGAGGAAAAATCATGATTAAGGATATTATTCAAAATGCAGAAGAAAAAATGAAAAAAACAATATCTGTATTAAAATCAGATTTATCAACAATGAAAGCAGGAAGAGCGAACCCTACGATGCTTGATAGAATTCATGTTGAATATTATGGAAGCATGTGCCCACTTAGCCAAGTAGCTAATGTCTCAGCTCCAGAGCCAAGAGTACTTATGATAACACCGTGGGAAAAGCCTCTATTGAAAGAGATAGAAAAAGCTATATTGAAATCAGATTTAGGATTAAATCCTTCAAGTGATGGTTCAATCATCAGATTAGTAATACCAGAATTAACAGAAGAAACTAGAAAAACTCTTGTTAAAAATGTTAAAAAAACAGGAGAAGAAGCTAAGGTAGCTATAAGATCAATAAGAAAAACTGCTAATGATAAAATAAAAGCATTAAAAAAGGATGCGGATTTATCAGAAGATGAAATAAAAAAAGCTGAAGATGAGGTTCAAAAGAAGACTGATGCAGTTGTAAAGGAAATAGATGCTATAATTGCTGCAAAAGAAAAAGAAGTCTTATCAGTTTAAATTTTAAAGCCTGCTAGAAAAGCAGGTTTTTTCCTTAAGCAGATTTTAGAATTCAGAATTTAGTATATGAATAATTTATTCTTTGAACAAGCTGAAGAGTAAAAATCTAAATATATTATTTGGATTGGTTAATTTAGTTAACTCATATAAGGGTTAACTTATTTTTGGATAAAAGATAAGTTGTAAAGCGAATTTTTCCTCAGGGAAAGTGAAATATGATTCAATATCAGTATGAACAAGATATTTGTGAAATTGTTGAAGAGTAATACATATTATTACATTTTGTTTAAATGAGGATAATTAGTAAAGACTTTATTGTTGACTTCATATGAAAAAGGTTTAGTATTAATAATGTATATAAAGAATATATGCGGGTAGGTCAAGTTTTTCTAATAAACTAGGGGGAGAAAGATGTTAAATATATTTAAATCAAAAAAGGAATTTAATCAAGATTTTGACTTGGATATGAATAACATACCAAATCATATAGCTATAATAATGGATGGAAATGGACGATGGGCAAAAGAACAGAATTTACCTAGAAGCATGGGACATAGAGCGGGTATGGAGAGTATTAGAAGAGTTTTAAAGGAAGCAACAAGGCTTGGAATAAAAAATTTGACTTTATATGCTTTTTCAACTGAAAATTGGGCTAGACCTAAAGATGAGGTAGGAGCAATAATGAAAATATTGGTAACTTATCTTAAAAAAGAGCTAAAAGAGTGTCATGAAAATGGTGTGAAAATGAATGTTTTAGGTGATATGACAAGATTGCCACAAGAATGTCAAGATGCTTTGGAAGAAGCATTAGAAATCACTAAAAATAATACTAAAATAAATTTGAATTTTGCCTTAAATTATGGTGGCAGAGATGAGATAATTAGAGCTATTAAGCTCATTGGTTCAGATATAAAGAATGGCAAATTAAGCGAAGAAGATATTAATGAAGCGTTAGTAGAAAAGTATTTATATACAAAAGGGATACCTGACCCGGATTTAATTATTAGACCATCAGGGGAACAAAGGCTTAGTAACTTTTTATTATGGCAATGTGCTTACTCAGAATTTTGGTATTCTGATATTAATTGGCCTGATTTTAAAGAAGAAAATTTAAGAAAAGCTATAGCGGATTATCAAAATAGAGATAGGCGCTTTGGAAAAGTTAAATAGAGGAGTGGTTAGATTTTGAAGTCTAATAATAGATATTTGGGTGCTGCTATGATTGCTCCATTTATAGTGTTTGTATTTCTTGGGGGAATTTATCTTAAATGCTTTATATTTGCATTGTCAGCGATGGCTTTGTGGGAATTTTACAATGCATTAAAAGAGAATGATTTTAAACCAATGAGAAGTGCAGGATATATCCTGTTGATAATATATTATCTTTTGAATAACAATTTCGAAAATATGATGTATGTTGTTGTTGCTGCAACGTTCATATTATTGATATTTCCGGTTATAAACTTGAAATACACTTTTATTGACACATCACTAACATTGCTTGGTTTTATATATTGTGGAATTTTATTTAGTTTTGTGTATCTTGTTAATGTGAAAGCACATGGTGAATTTTTAGTTTGGATTATATTTATAGGATCATGGCTTTCAGATACAGCTGCTTTTTATAGTGGAAAGCTTTTTGGAAAGCACAAACTTTCACCTAAAGTTTCACCTAAGAAAACCATAGAAGGTTCAATAGGAGGCCTTATAGGGGCGACTGTTTTTACAGGTATATTTGGAATAGTAGTACAAAAGTATGTTAATATTATGCCAATATATAATTATTTTATTATTGGTATTTTATGCGGATTATTTGGACAATTAGGAGATTTGGTTGCATCCTCAATAAAAAGATATGTAGGAGTGAAAGATTATAGTAATTTAATTCCTGGCCATGGGGGAGTTCTAGATAGATTCGATAGTATAATTTTTTCAGCAGCAGCAGTATTTTATTACTTAACTTTTATAATAAAGATTTAAAAATTAGAGAGAAATTAAGCGTTATATAGTATAACTTATATAAGGCTTAATTTTTTTGCGTTAACTGAACTTTTAGATTTACAAAGAATTCACAAGTTTGTAATCTCTAAGGATTTATATTCAAGCTAAATCTGCAGATGAGTTATGGAAAAGATTGATTCAGAAAGCTATGGCTTATAAAAAGAATAAAAAAGAAAATATATTCGCCTGTTAAATTTTTCTCTCATAAGTTTGAAAAAGCCAGATGCGTAAAAAAATCTACACATATGAAAAGAGTGCGAAGCACAATACGGAACTTAATAGCAGTCATCTTTAATTTTTTTATATAAGTTAAGTTATGAAGTTTTTAACAGAAGATGATTGGCATATAATATACAAATATTAATAATTATTAGGTTAGTGAGGTGAAGAATATTTTTAAAACTTATAAGAAACTTTTCTCACTTTTATTGTCTTTTGTATTTGTATTAATAGGAACTTTTTTTATAAAATACTATTTTAAGCCGTTTTTATCAATGATTATAATAATCATAGTATGTACTCCTATATACAAAATAATGATTAAGGCTAAAATACCAAGTAAAATTGCGGGGGCTTTAAGTATTGTTACTGTCAATATTATTATAATACTTGTGACAATATATTTGGGAAGTGAAATTTTTTATATAATAAAAAAATTATACCTAACAAATTTAGAATGGATAGAGAAATTTATTCAGGATATTTCAGTTGCGTTAAATGTAAATTTTAATAACTTGGAAATTGGAAAGAGTGTAATATCTATAATTAATGATCAGAATATAAGGAAGGGAGCAGTAAATACTGGGGATAGTGTTTTAGCCTATTTTATAGGAAACATATGTGCCTTTTTTATATTGATTGATAAATCAAAAATCTTAGAATTAATTTCTATGTTACTTCCAAAGGAAATGATGATGAGATTTAGAGATCAAAAAGAAAATTTTACTCAAATGATTGGAATAGAGGGGATCTTAGTCATAATTTCAACTATGGAGATAATAATGGGCTTTTGTATACTTGGGGTATCGAATTTTTTTGCACTTGGTATAGTGTGTGGAATCTTAGATGTATTACCATATGTTGGAACTATAATTGTATTTATCCCGATTATAATATACAATATTATAATGAAGAATTTCCTTACTGCATTTGGTCTTATATGTCTATATATACTAGTGCAAGTTATTAGGGAAATACTAGAGGCTAAATTTTTAGGCGATAAATTAGATATGCACCCTCTTGTTATATTGTTATCTATATACATAGGAGTGAAAATATTTGGTGTTTTAGGTATATTAATTGGCCCAATGTATAGCATTCTAGCAAAAGAAATAATTTATAGTACTGAGTGATTATGAAGAATAAAGAATCTTAGTTTGATTTAAATAATTTATTTAAAGTTAATTGAGACGCTTTTAATCTTCGAATTAAACCTTAAGCAGTACTGATTAAGATTTGCTTTTAGGAGGAAAAATAATGAAAAACATTTCTATACTAGGGGCTACGGGTTCGATAGGATCTCAGACCTTAGATGTAATAAGAAAATCAAATGGAGAACTAAAGCTTATAGGAGTAACAGCAAACACATCTGTAAAAAAAGTTATTGAGATAATTGAAGAATTCAAACCTTTTTATGTAGGTATGATGGATGCTGCAAGTGCTCACGAAATAAAAAAATATTGTGAAGAGCATGATAAAAAGATTAAAGTATTGGAAGGTATAGAAGGACTTGATGAGATAGCTTCTTTAAATGAAATTGATATGGTAGTAACTTCTGTAGTTGGAATGATAGGATTAGAGCCAACTATGAAAGCTATAGAGGCAAAAAAGGACATTGCTCTTGCCAATAAGGAAACTTTGGTTGTAGCAGGCGAAATTGTAATGAAAGCTGCCAAAGAGAACAATGTAAAAATATTTCCAGTGGATTCGGAACACAGTGCTATATTTCAATGCTTAAGGGGGAATGATATAAATACTTTAAGAAAAATAATTTTAACTGCTTCAGGAGGACCTTTTAGAGGAAGAACTTTAGAAAATCTTGAAGATATAAAGGTGGAAGATGCACTGAAACATCCAAAATGGAATATGGGGAGAAAAATTTCCATAGATTCTGCGACACTTATGAATAAAGGACTTGAAGTGATAGAAGCACATTGGCTTTTTAACTGTGATTACGATAATATACAGGTCGTAGTTCATCCACAAAGTATTGTGCATTCGATGGTAGAATATAATGATGGAAGTATAGTTGCACAACTTGGAGCACAGGATATGAGATTACCAATACAATATGCTCTACTTTACGAAAATAGGGAAAAGCGTATTGCAGATACGATAGATTTTTATGAAATATCTCAATTAACATTTGAAAAACCTGATATAAATACTTTTAAAGCTTTAAGTTTAGCGTTTAAAGCTGGGAAAGCAGGCGGACTTATGCCAACTATTTTAAATGGGGCAAATGAAGCGGCGGTAGAGCTATTTTTAGATAGAAAGATAAAATTTTTACAAATAGCTGACATAATAGAAAGATGTATGGAAGTATTCAAAGCTCAGGCAAACAAGGAATTAACCCTAGAAAACATTATTGATTTAGATAAAGAAGTTAAGGAATATGTAATAAAAAATGCGGTACTTTAAGGAGGGAAAAATTTAATATGTATATAATTTTGGCTATATTAGCATTTGGAGTCTTAATAATAGTTCATGAGCTTGGACATTTTACATTAGCGAAACTTAATGGAGTAAGAGTAGAAGAATTTTCAATTGGGATGGGACCCAAAATTTTTTCCAACCAAGGAAAAGAAACACAATATTCTTTGAGATTATTTCCAATAGGTGGATATGTAAAAATGATGGGAGAAGAAGAAAGTGTTGAAGATGAAAGAAGTTTTTCAGCAAAATCTCCGTTGAGAAGGATAAGTATAATAATTGCTGGTGTATTTATGAATTATGTATTAGCGATAGTTATTTTTACTTTCTTTATACATGCGTTTGGGTACACAAATAAGATTCCGACTGGCGTTACTCCAGACTCACCGGCTTCAGAAGCAGGGATTTTACCAGGAGATAAAATAGTGAAAGTAAATGGAATGAGAGCTTTCTCATACGATAATATTTCGGCTGGAATAGTATTATCAAATGGAAATCCAGTGGATATTTCTATTGAAAGAAATGGAGAAAAGAAAGACGTTGTAGTAACACCAAAGAAGAATGAACAAGGCCAATTGTTAATAGGACTTAATTTTGAAAGAGTTCAAAATCCAGGATATGCTGAGAGCTTTAAGCAAAGTTTTAATCAGACAGCATCGTTAGTTTCTCAAACTTTTAAAGGTTTAGAGATGATATTCACAGGTAAGGCAAATTTAAAAACTGATGTAGGTGGTCCACTTACAATAGTTAAGATGTCAGCAGAAACTGCTAAAGCTGGAATTTGGCCACTACTTTACTTTACTGCTTTTTTAAGTGTTAATTTAGCTGTTTTTAATCTCTTACCTTTCCCAGCTTTAGATGGAGGCTGGTGTGTGATATTACTTATAGAGTTAATAACTAGAAGAAAAGTTCCGGATAAAATAGTTGGAGTTTTAAATTATATAGGATTTGCTGCACTTATAGGCTTGATGATATTAGTAACAATAAAAGATATATTGTTTCCTGTAAAGTTCTAGGAATAAAAAATGATTTTATAACTATAAAAAACTTGCATTCAGATTTGAAGTGATTCTTATATGGATGCAAGTTTGCTAAGTTTAATGTATTAAGCTTACTATACATAATTTTAATAATGTACAATTTATAAAAATTATAAGATGATATTAAAAGTAGTATTAGAAATATTTTTATAAAAGAAAAATGTACAAGAATATATATGATGCAATGCACAATTCACAATTACGGCTAAAATTCTTGCAATATTTTTAGAATTATGATGAAGAATTATTTTTGCAATATATATAATGTTTATATTTTAGGTTAATTATAATTAGAGGAGATACATTGTATGGAAAGAAGAAAATCTAGAAAAGTCAAGGTTGGAAATGTATTTGTTGGAGGGGATTCACCTGTCACAGTACAATCAATGACAAACACTCGTACTAAGGATGTAGAAAGTACTTTGAATCAAATAGAAAAGCTATATAACGCTGGATGTGATATCATAAGATGCGCAGTTTTGGATATGGAAGATGCAGAAAGCCTAGGGGAAATTACAAAAAGATCTCCAATCCCAGTAGTTGCAGATATACATTTTGATTACAAATTAGCGCTAAAAGCAATAGAAAATGGTGTTTCAGCTCTTAGAATAAATCCTGGTAATATAGGAAGTGTAGATAGAATAAAAATACTTAAGGAAGCTTGTAGTGAGAAAAAGATACCAATAAGAATAGGTGTTAATTCTGGGTCTCTAGAAAAAGATATTCTAGAAAAATATGGCATGCCAACTGCAGAGGGTTTGGTTGAAAGTGCTTTAAGGCATGTTAAAATTTTAGAGGATTTAGACTTTCACGATATTGTGATATCCATAAAATCATCTAGTGTACAAATGATGATAGAATGTTACAGATTGATAGCAGAAAAATGTGACTACCCTCTTCATTTAGGAGTGACAGAAGCAGGAACTATTCAAAGAGGGACAATTAAATCAAGTATAGGAATAGGGACGCTTCTTGCAGAAGGAATAGGTGATACTATAAGGGTATCATTAACCACTGATCCAATTGAAGAAATAAAGGTTGGAATTGAAATTTTAAAAGCATTGGGATTAAGGAAAAAAGGTGTTGAATTCGTATCTTGTCCTACTTGCGGTAGAACACAAATAAACTTGATAAAAATTGCAGAAGAAGTTGAGAAAAGGCTTGAAAATTATAAAAAAGATATTAAAGTTGCTGTCATGGGATGTGTTGTGAATGGGCCTGGAGAGGCTAGAGAATCTGATATTGGTATTGCTGGTGGAAAAGGAGAAGGAATAATTTTTAAAAAAGGCGAAATCATAAAGAAAGTAAAGGAAGAAGATCTTATTGATGCCCTAATGGAAGAAATAGAAAAATTATGCACAGATGAAAAAGGTGCGGAGCACAATTAAGAACATTTCACAGATGAAAAAGGTGTGGAGCGCAATTAAGAACATTTCACAGATGAAAAAGGTGAGAAGAAAAATTAAGAATAATTCATAGATTAAAAAGGCACGAAGTGTAATTAAGGATGTTTTCGCAGATTGAAAAATTATGGCTAAGTATATATAATAATGTGTATGTCTATAAAAGGTATTTTAAAATTGTGAATTATGAACTATGCATTAAAATATTGAGCAGATATTTAAAATTTGGGAATATCACTTGTAAAGTTAATTTGTTTATGATATCATATAAGAAGATTTATTTCTAATAGCTAGAAAAAAGGAGTGGGAAGTTACCCGCTCTTTCTGTTTGTAACGCAACTAACTTAAGATAGTTGCGTTTTTGATTACAAATTTTAAAAATGCATAAGATAGATATGAGACATGTGTTTTTAAAAGATGAAAGTGAGGGTTAGAAAGATGAAAAAAGATGTATTGATTGAAAGAATTGAAGAATTAGTAAGACCTATTGTTTCAGAATTGTCATGTGAATTATATTATGTAGAATATGTTAAGGAAAACGGTGAGTTTTACTTAAGAATATATATAGATAAAGAAGGTAGAGTATCACTAAATGATTGTGAAGCAGTTTCAAGAAGAGTTAGTGATGTTCTAGATTCAGAAGATCCAATTAAGGAAGCCTATTATCTAGAAGTTTCTTCACCAGGTCTAAATAGAGGATTATATAAAGAAGAGCATTTTAATAAGTACATAGGAAGAGAAGTGCTAATTAGGCTTACTAGTTCACTAAATGGAGTGAAAAGTGTAAAAGGAGTATTAAGAGATGTCTCAGAAGATTCTATATTAGTAGAAGGCGAGACAGAAGTTAAAATACCAAGAGATAAAATTAAAGCAGCAAATTTAGAAGGGGAAATATAACGAGGAGGGTATAAAAATGAATGAAGAGTTTGTAGGTGCTCTTAAAGAATTAGTTAAGGAAAAGGGGATTTGTGAAGATTTACTTTTTACAACTATTCAAGATGCGATGGTTGCAGCGTATAAGAAAAATTATGCCAATGCCAATACAAATGCGCAAAACGTTAAAGTTAATATTGATAGAGAAACAGGAGAAATACATGTATATGCTCAAAAAACAGTAGTTGATGAGGTATATGATGATGTAACAGAAATTTCATTAGAAGAAGCTAAAGAATTAAATCCAAAAAGTGAAGTTGATGATATTATAAGTTTAGAAGTAACTCCTAAAAATTTCGGAAGAGTTGCAGCACAACTTGCTAAACAGGTTGTTACTCAAAGAATTAAGGAAGCTGAAAGAACTATAATATATGACGAATACAAAGAAAAAGAATTTGATATAATTACAGGGACTATATTAAGAAAAGATAAAGGTATTGTTTTTGTAAATTTGGGAAAATTGGAAGGTATAATAGGACCTAATGAACAAATTCCAAATGAGGAATATAAATTCAACGAAAAGTTAAAACTATATATAGTTGAAGTTAAAAATGGTAATAAAGGACCTCAAATACATGTATCAAGAACACATCCTGGATTAGTTAAAAGACTATTCGAACTTGAAGTTCCAGAAATATTTGAAGGAGTAGTTGAAATTAAAAGTATTTCAAGAGAAGCAGGTTCAAGAAGTAAAATAGCTGTATACTCTAACGATGAAGAAGTAGATCCAATGGGCGCTTGTGTGGGACCAAAAGGAGTAAGAGTACAAAGTATAGTTAATGAACTTAAAAACGAAAAAATAGATATAATAAAATGGAGCAAGAATCCAGAAGAATTTATAGCTAATTCTTTAAGTCCTGCAAAGGTCTTAAGTGTAGCAGTTGATGAAGATAATAAATCTGCTAAGGTTGTTGTTGATGATAATCAATTATCTCTTGCAATAGGTAAAGAAGGCCAAAATGTAAGACTTGCGGCTAAGCTTACAAATTGGAAGATAGATATAAAGAGTAAATCTCAAAAAGAAGCACAAGATGAAGAAGATGAAAGAATTCTAAATACCGAAGTAGAAATAGAAAATGAACAAACTACTGATTTAAATGAATTAGAAATTTTTGATGATATTGAAGTTGATGATTCAATAGATGAAGAAACTTCAATGGAAGAAATACAAGAATAGAGGGGTGCTTTTCATGAAGGTTAAGAAAATTCCTTTAAGAATGTGCACTGGTTGCATGGAAATGAAACCCAAAAAAGAATTAATAAGAGTAGTTAAAACTCCAGAAGGCGAAGTGTGTGTTGATCTGACTGGTAAAAAATCAGGAAGAGGCGCATACATTTGTAAGAACACAGAGTGCTTAGAAAAAGCATTTAAAGCAAAAAGACTTAGTAGAAATTTAGAAATTCCTATAAGTGAAGAAATTTATAATAAACTAAAGGATGAAGTAAATAATGAATAAGTTTTTTAACTTTCTAAGTATGGCAAAGAAGTCAGGAAACTTGCTTGAAGGATATAGCAAGTGTGATGACTATAGAAATAATACTAAAATTTATCTTTTTATCATATCTAATGATTTATCAGATAAATCTAAAGATAAATTTAAAAAGCATTGTAATGAAAAAAATATACCATATATTGAAGACTTCTCAAAAGAACAACTAGGACCTCCAATTGGACGTAAAGAAATTATGTTGCTGGGAATTCTAGATAACGATATAGCAAAAAGACTGTTAGCGTTATATGAGGAGGAAAAAAATATATGAGTAGATAATAATACGGGGGTGACTGCATGTCAAAAATAAGAGTACATGAATTAGCAAAAGAATTAAACATAGAGTCAAAGGAATTAATAACTATATTAAAGGAAGAATTTAATATAGAAGTAAAAAATCATATGAGTACAATTGAAGATGAAGATGCTGAATTAATAAAAGAATTATTAGCAGGAAAATCACCAAGCGATTTAGTAGCATCGGCTGATAATGCTGAGAATTCAAAAAGCATAGTTGACGAATATGAAGATGAATTAGCAGAACAACTTAACAAAGGTATAAAGAAAAAGAAAAAGACTAAAAAAGAAGAACAAGAAGAAGCAAGAATAGCTGCTGAAGCAGAGGCTGAAGGTAAAGTAATTGAAATTGGTGGAAGCATAACCGTTAAGGAATTGGCAGAAAAATTGCAACAACCTTCAAATGATGTAATAAGAACGTTAATTTTTGCTGGAGTTATGGCAGCAATAAATGCGGAAATAGATTTTGAAACTGCAGAAAAGGTATGTGCTGAATATGGAGTTTTAGTTGAAAGAAAAGAAGAAATTCAAGAATTAGAAGTATTAAAAATAGAAGAAGATGATGAAGAAAATCTTCAAAAGAGACCACCAATTGTAACTGTTATGGGTCATGTTGACCATGGTAAAACATCTTTACTTGATTGTATAAGAAAAGCAAAAGTTACTGATACAGAAGCAGGTGGTATAACTCAGCATATAGGTGCTTATACTATTAAATTGAACGGAGAAGAAATAACATTTTTAGATACTCCGGGTCATGAAGCGTTTACAGCTATGAGAGCTAGAGGTGCACAAATTACAGATGTCGTTATATTAGTTGTTGCTGCAGATGATGGAATCATGCCACAAACTAAGGAAGCTATCAATCACTGTAAAGCAGCAGGAGTTCCTATTGTTGTTGCAATAAATAAAATAGATAAACCAGGAGCAAATGTAGATAGAGTTAAGCAAGAATTAGCTGAACAAGGATTGCTTGCAGAAGACTGGGGCGGAGATACTATATGTGAAGAAGTATCTGCGAAACAAAACCTTAATATTGATAAGTTATTAGAGATGGTTCTACTTACTGCAGAAATGCTTGAGCTTAAAGCAAACAAAGATAGAAGAGCAGTTGGAACTGTTATAGAAGCTAAATTAGATAAAGGTAGAGGAGCAGTTGCTAGTCTTTTAGTTCAAAATGGAACTTTAAGAGTAGGAGATTCTATATTAGTCGGATCTACATATGGTAGAATAAGGGCTATGTTTGATGATACTGGTAAAAAAATAAAATCTGCTGGACCATCTATACCAGTGGAGGTTCTCGGACTTTCTGAAGTTCCAGAAGCTGGAGATAGATTTAATCAAGTAAAAGATGAAAAAACTGCTAGAAATATGGCTGAAAGCAGAAAAGACAAATTAAAAGCAGAAACTTTACTTGCTAACCATAGAGTATCATTAGAAGATTTATATAATCAAATTAAAGAAGGTAAGGTTAAAGAGCTTGCTATAATAGTAAAAGCAGATGTTCAAGGTTCTGTTGAAGCTATAAAGCAATCTTTAGAAAAACTTTCTACTGATGATGTAAAGGTAAGAGTTATTCATGGTGGCGTTGGAGCTATAACTGAAACAGATATAACTCTTGCGACAGCATCTAATGCAATAGTTATCGGATTTAATGTAAGACCTGATAACAATGCAGCTGCTCAAGCTGATAGAGATGGAGTAGATATTAAATCTTATAGAATTATCTATGATGCAATTGATGATGTTAAATCAGCAATGATAGGAATGCTTGAACCAGATTATAAAGAAGTTATATTAGGAACAGCAGAAGTAAGAGAAACTTATAAAATTTCAAATGTAGGAACAATTGCTGGTTGTTATGTACTAAAGGGTAAACTTCAAAGAAATGCAGAGACAAGAGTTATAAGAGATGGAATAGTAATATTTGAATCTGCATTATCATCATTAAAGAGATTTAAAGATGATGCAAAAGAAGTTAATGCTGGATACGAATGTGGTTTAACAATTGAAAAATTTAACGATATTAAAGAAGGTGACATCGTTGAATGCTTCATGATGGAGGCAATTAAGAGAAAAGAACTTTAAAAGAGGTGAAGATCAACATGGCAAACTATAGAGGTGGAAGAATTAACGAAGAATTTAAAAGAGAAATTAGTAATTTAATTCAAAATGAAGTTAAAGATCCAAGACTTACAGCTATGATTTCAGTTACAGATGTTAAAGTTACAAAAGATTTAAGATATGCTAAGGTTTATGTAAGCATATTCTCTAAAGATGATGAGGAAAAGAAAAATAATCTAGAGGCATTAAAAAATGCAAGTGGATTTATAAGGAAATCAGTAGGCCAAAAAATAAATTTAAGGCACACACCAGAAATAATTATTGAATTAGATGACTCTATAAATTACGGTATGCATATGGATGAATTAATTCAAAGGATAAGTAAGGGTAATGAGTAGTCTTAAAGAAATAAAAGAAGAGATTTTAAAATCAAAAAGAATTGGATTATCATTCCATACATCTCCAGATGGAGATGCTATAGGTAGCACTTTAGCACTACTAAATGCATTAAGGCATTTAGGGAAGGATTCATATATTATATCAAGAGATGTTATTTCTGATAACCTCTCTTTCCTTTCTTTTGCAAATGAAATTGATGGTAATACTTTAGAACCAAAAGAAGGTACTGATCTTGTAATAATACTAGATTGTGGTAATGTTGAAAGAATATCTGCAGATCTAAGTAATTACAAAGGTAAGGTCATTAATATTGATCATCATATTTCAAATGAAGAATATGGATTTATTAATTATGTAGATGTAAGTGCAGCAGCCACATGTGAAATATCATATTTGCTAGCAGAAGAGTTAGGAATTGATTTTAAGAATAAAACTGATGTTGAAATAAATATAGGGAGTGCAGTTTATACAGGAATTGTAACAGATACAGGTTCTTTTAGACATTCCAATGTTACTAAGAGAACTCATAAAATAGTATCAGAACTTATAGAACTTGGAGTAAACAACAGTAAAGTCCATAGCAATCTTTTTGATAATAAACCATTTGAGAAAGTAAAATTAATGGGATGTGTGTTATCTAATATTGAGCTCGCTCTAGAAAATAAAGTGGCAGTCCTTGAGATACCGAAGGGAATGTTAGAGGAATTTAACTTAAAAAATACTGATACTTCAGATATAATTTCAGTTGGCCTTGGAATTAAAGGCGTAGAAGTTTCTATGCTTTTGAAAGAAGTTGAAGATGGAGTTAAAGGAAGCTTAAGATCTAAAAATGATGTGGATGTTCGAAAAGTTGCAGAAGTATATGGCGGTGGCGGACATATAAAAGCTGCTGGAGTTATGCAAAAAGGCGTAGATATAGAAACTGCAAAAGAAAATCTGCTAAAGATACTTAAAGAAGAGCTTAAATAATAAAAAATAAAATATAAATTATATTTATGAAAAGTAAGTAATAACTTCACTTATATAAGGAAGGAATAGAGAATTCATATATGAAAGATACAAAAACTTCACAGATAAATGGAGTATTAAATATATTCAAAAATAAAGGAATGACTTCCTTTGATGTAGTTAGAAAAATAAAATTCTTAGCTAACGAGAAGAAAGTTGGTCATACTGGAACATTGGACCCAGAAGCTACTGGAGTCCTTCCAGTCTGCCTTGGAAAAGCTACAAAAACTATTGATTATATAATGAACAGTAATAAGGTATATGAGGTGAAGTTTCTACTTGGAGTGAAGACAACTACATATGATCTTGAAGGTGAGATATTGGAGAAGAATGAAATAGATCATATTAAGAGTGATGAAGTTTCAGAGGTTGCATTATCTTTTATCGGAGAATATGACCAAGTTCCACCTATGTATTCTGCCCTTAAAAAAAATGGAGTAAGGCTCTATGATTTGGCGAGGAAAGGTATTGAGGTAGAAAGAGAAGCGAGAAAAGTTAGAATATTTAATATATCAGACTTGAAGATTGAATTACCTTATGTATATATGAAAGTAGCTTGTTCAAAAGGGACATATATTAGAAGTTTATGTTATGATATTGGTGAAAAACTAAAAGTTGGAGCAGCTATGGCAGAATTAAATAGATCTGAAACATCTATTTTTAAGCAATCAGATAGTGTAAACATAGATGATTTAACTAAGGAAAATATACAAGATTATATTATGACTATAGAGGATGCACTTTCTTTTTACCCTAAGATTACAGTAAAGAGTACATTTACTAAATTATTAGTAAATGGAGTTAAAGTATTCGATAAGAGATTGACAAATGAAAAAAGAGAAAAAAATGTTTTATATAGGGTATATGATAGTGAAGGTACTTTTATAGGAATTGGAAAACAAGATGATGATGGATTCAAAATCGAAAAATTGTTGCTTTAGGCATCTTAACTAGTATGTAGCTGTTTTTCTGGGTGCCTTGATTTAGGAGTAAGGATAATGATAATTATAGATAAACATTCAAAAGATATTCAAAGTTCTAATAATTATATAGCTCTTGGAAGTTTTGATGGACTTCATATTGGGCATCTTTCTTTAATAAACAAAGTAGTAGAAGTTGCAAAAAAAAATAAAGGGAGAAGTATGGTTTTTACATTTAAAAACCATCCGAGAACTCTTATAAATAAAGAAAACTCAGTAAAACTTTTGATGGACAATGAAAGAAAAGCAAAAATTCTGGAAAAACATAAAGTAGATATAGTTTGCTTTAAGGAATTTGATCTTGAATTTATGAAAATGACTCCAAAGGAATTTATAGAGTTTTTGATAGTTAATTATAATATCAAGGGGTTTGTTGTAGGGTTTAATTATAAATTCGGATACAAAAATTTAGGAAATGTAGAACTTCTAAGAGAATTGCAAAATGAATATGGGTATGAACTATATGTTATGGATCCATGTACATATAATAACGATGTTGTAAGCAGTACTAGAATTAGAAAAGCCATTCAAGATGGTGAGGTTTCAGAAGCTAATAATATGCTCAGCATGCCTTATACATTAAGTGGTGAAATTATTCATGGAAAGAAAATTGGAAGAACTATAGGTTTTCCTACAGCGAATTTAAAATATGATGAAAATTTCATTTTACCTAAGATTGGTGTATATTATACTAATATTAAGGTAAATAATAATATATATAAAGGAATTACATCTGTTGGATATAATCCTACGGTTGAAGGTAAAAATTTAACGGTAGAAACGTATATATTAGATTTTAATAAAGAAATATACGGAGATAAAATAGATGTGAGTTTTATAAAAAAAATCCGCGACGAAGAAAAATTTAATAGTTTAGAAGAGTTAAAGGACCAGCTCGAAAATGATAAGGCTTTTGCAAAAAATGAGAATTGCATGTCGGCTTTAATAATATAGTTTACAATAATAGTTACTTTTGATATAATAACACAGGGAACCTAATTCTAAGTTGTAAGGTGCCATCTTTTACTTGGAACTAGGGGATAATTAATATAATACACGGAGGTGCACTTATAATGGATAAGGCAAGAAAATTGGAATTAATTAAAAAGTTTGGAAGAAGCGAAGGAGACACTGGTTCACCAGAAGTTCAAGTAGCATTACTTACTGAAAGAATTCAATCTTTAACTGAACATTTAAAAGTTCATAAGAAAGATCATCACTCAAGAAGAGGGCTATTAATGATGGTTGGTCAAAGAAGAGGTCTTTTAAACTATTTAAGTGATCAAGATATCGAAAGATATAGAACTTTAATCAAAGAATTAGGTTTAAGAAGATAATTTTTAGAGCGGAGTTTTCCGCTCTATTATTTTAAACTATACAAATTATAGAAAAATTATACAATATTATTAATGATTAGATGAACCTAAAGGGAGGTCATAAATTATGAATAACGTTCTAACGACTGAAATCGCTGGAAGAGAATTGAAAGTTGAGTTCGGAAAAGTAGGTATGTTATCAAATGCAGCAACATTTACTAGCTATGGAGACACAGTAATTTTAACTAATGTTAATGCATCAGAGCAGCCAAGAGAAGGAATTGATTTCTTTCCTCTAAGTGTTGAATATGAAGAAAGATTATATGCAGTAGGTAAAATTCCAGGTGGATTTATCAAGAGAGAAGGAAGACCATCAGAAAAAGCTATATTAAATGGTAGAGCTGTTGATAGAACTCTAAGACCTCTATTTCCAAAGGGATACAGAAATGACGTTCAAGTTGTTACTACAGTTGTATCCGTAGAAAAAGATAATTTGCCAGAAATCTTAGCAATTAATGCAGCATCGCTTGCATTATGCCTTTCAAGTATTCCTTATACAATTCCAGCTGCAGCAGTTCAAGTGGGAATTATCGATGGTAAATTCGTTACAAATCCAGATACAGAAGGCCGTGAAAAAAGCATTCTTCACTTAACAGTGTGTGCTACAAAAGAAAGAGTAATGATGATTGAAGCTGGTGGACAGGAGATACCAGAAGATACTATGATAGACGCCATTAAATATGGTTTTGATGAGTGTCAAAAGATTATTGCATTCCAAGAAGAAGCAGTAGCTAAGTTTGGAAAGAAAAAAGATGAGCCAGTATTATATGCTGTAGATCCAGAACTTGAAAAAGATGTTAAAGAATTTGCATCTGACATGATTAAAGAAGCAATGTACATCATGGAAAAAGATGAAAGAAATGCTGCTGTTGATGCAGTTTATGAAAAAGTTAATGAAGCATTTGGTGAAAAATATGCTGATAAAATGGGTGATATTAAAGAAGTTCTTTACACTATGCAAAAGAAAGTTGTAAGACATATGCTTCTAAAAGATAAGAGAAGACCAGATGGAAGAGCATTTGATCAAATCAGACCATTAGGGTGTGAAGTAGGAATTTTACCTAGAACACATGGTACAGGATTATTCACAAGAGGATTAACTCAAGTAATGACAGTTGCAACTCTTGGGTCAATTAGCGAGATTCAAATACTAGATGGAATAGATGAAGCTCAATCAAAACGATATATGCATCATTATAATTTCCCAGGATACAGTGTTGGAGAAGTAAAACCTTTAAGAGGTCCTGGTAGACGTGAAATAGGTCATGGAGCTTTAGCAGAAAGAGCTTTAGAACCATTAATCCCTTCCGAAGAAGAATTCCCATATACAATAAGATTAGTATCAGAAGTTTTAAGTTCTAATGGTTCAACTTCACAAGCATCAGTTTGTGGTTCAACATTAGCATTATTAGATGCAGGTGTACCAATTAAAAGACCAGCAGCTGGTATTGCAATGGGATTAATAACTTCAGAAGATTTAAGTGAAGAAGCAGTATTAACTGATATTCAAGGAATAGAAGATTTCTTTGGAGATATGGATTTCAAGGTAGCTGGAACAACAGAAGGTATAACATCTATTCAAGTAGATACTAAGCTTCAAGGTTTTAGTTTTAATGTAGTAGAAAATGCTATAAGAGATGCTAGAAAAGCTAGACTTACTATAATTGATAAAATAAATGAATGTATTTCTACACCTAGAGAAGATGTTTCATTATATGCTCCAAAAACACAAATTATGAGCATAAATCCTGATAAAATAAGGGATGTAATAGGAGCAGGCGGTAAGGTTATAAATAAAATAATACAAGATACAGGAGTTAAGATAGATATAAAAGAAGATGGAACTGTATTTGTAAGCTCAACTGATCATAATGGTGTTAATGAAGCCATAAAGATAATAGAAGGATTAACTAAAGAAGTTAAAGCCGGAGAAGTTTATCTTGGAAAAGTTACTAAAATAACTACATTTGGAGCATTTGTTGAGATCTTACCAAGTAAAGAAGGATTAGTTCATATTTCTAAGTTAGCTAAAGAAAGAGTGAACAAAGTAGAAGATGTAGTATCTATTGGAGATGAGATTTTAGTTAAGGTTACAGAAATTGATAACCAAGGTAGAATAAATCTTTCAAGAAAAGATGCTTTATTAGAACAAGAAAATAAGGAAGAGAAATAAAGGGCAATTAATTGCCTTTTTTTTAACTAAGAAGGAGGGCAAGGACAAAATGTATAACACATATACCCTTAAAAATGGATTAAGAATTGTAACAGAAAAAATAGAACACTTAAACTCTATCAGTGTTGGAGTAATGGTTCAAAATGGTTCTAGAAATGAGAACCCAGAAGTTAATGGGATATCGCATTTTATTGAGCATATGTTTTTTAAAGGAACTGATAAAAGAACTTCGAAAGAAATAATGGAGGATATTGAAAATGTTGGAGGACAGATCAATGCTTTCACAAGTAAAGAGGCTACCTGCTATTATATAAAAGCATTAGATACCCATCTGGATTTAACTTTAGATGTTCTTTCAGACATACTTTTAAATGCAAAATTTGATCCAGAAGAGATAGAAAAAGAAAAAGGCGTAGTAATTGAAGAAATTAATATGAGTGAAGATTCACCGGAAGATGTACTAGATGATGTGCATTCTAAAGCTTGTTTTGGAAATGAGTCGTTAGGATATCCTATTTTAGGAACAATACCATTGGTAAAGTCATTTACTAGAGAAAAGATATTAAATTTTATTAGTGAAAAGTATACTCCATATAATTCTGTAATATCAGTTTGTGGTAAATTCAATGATAAAGAGTTAGATGAATTGATTAATAAATACTTTGGTGAATGGAAAAGTAAAGGTGAATATACTCCAGAATATGATAAGACAATAATACAAGTTGATTCTGCATATGCAAAGAAAGAAATTGAGCAGCTTCATATTTCTTTGGGATTAGAGGGATTGCCTTATGGAGATGAAAACAATTACGCATTAGTGCTGCTTAATAATATATTTGGAAGTGGCGCATCTTCAATCCTTTTCCAAAAAGTGCGAGAAGAATTAGGATTGTGTTATTCTATAACATCTTACCTGCAACCATTTCAGGGAGTAGGAACGTTAAATATATATGCCGGCTTAAATAGAAATTATGGAGAGAAGGCCTTAGAGGTTATAGAAAAAGAAATTACTCTATTTAGTAAGAATGGAATAACTGATAAGCAGCTTGAAATAAACAAGGAGAAAATTAAAGCTAATTATATTTTAGGGCTTGAAAGTACGAGTTCGAGAATGTTTTCGAATGCAAAGACATTCCTGTTTAGAAATAAAATAAAAACTCAAGAAGAAGTAATAAAGAAAATAGATAATATAAGAAAAGATGATATACAATACGTCTTAGAAAGATGTTTTAAAAAGGGAGTTATAAATGCAGCGTATGTTGGGCAAGATGTAGAATATAGTAAATTAGATTCTATAATACTAAAGAATGCAAAAGCATATGATAACTCAAATCATAATGGTAAAATTAATTTATAGAAGATTATGTAATAATACACCTCCTTTTCTCATATTATTTTATGAGTACTAAAAGGAGGTTTTTATTATGAGCGAAGAAAATAAGGTAAAATATTTAAGTGATATAGAGAGATACGAACTTATTAATATAAATGATGGTGAAAAGTATGATTATCTATTAAATAATGATTTAATAATAGATGAAGAAGGAAACTTTAAATATTTAATAGTTAATTTAAGTGGCGGAAAATTTAATCTGTTTAGCAGTAAAGATTTTTTAGAAATTCCATGGGATTGTGTAAAAAAAATTGGTGCTAAAACTATCATATTAGATGCAGATGAGGAAGTAATAAAAAAAGTAAAGTTATAATTCAGGAGGAAATTTAATGAAAATAGTTGTACAAAAGTTTGGAGGAACTTCAGTATCCACTGAAGAAAATAGAAGGAAAGTAATTGAAAAAGTTAAGAGTGCTATTAAAGAAGGATATAGTCCTGTTGTAGTAGTATCAGCGATGGGAAGAAAAGGTCAGCCATATGCAACAGATACATTATTATCATTAATAAGCGATAAATTTAAAAATGCCAATAAGTTAGCACAAGACTTATTAATGACATGTGGAGAAATTATAAGCTCAGTTGTTATGAGTAATGATTTATATAATGCAGGAATTGATGCTGTACCACTTACTGGCGGACAAGCAGGAATATTAACTGATAATAATTTTACAGATGCAACTTGTATTGAGGTGAAACCTAAAAAAATATTAGAGTTAGTGTCTCAAGGAAGAATTCCTGTAGTAACTGGATTTCAAGGAATGACTGAAAACGGATATTTAACTACTTTAGGTAGAGGGGGAAGTGATACAACGGCTTCTATTTTAGGAGTGGCCCTCAAAGCGTCAGCAATTGAAATATATACTGATGTAGATGGAATTATGACAGCAGATCCAAGAGTGGTTGAAAATGCAAATTTAATTGATGTAATAAGTTATAATGAAGTATTCCAACTAGCGGATAAGGGTGCAACAGTAATTCATCCAAAAGCTGTAGAAGTTGCTATGGAAGGAAATATTCCTATATTAATTAAAAATACTATGAGCAATAGTAAAGGAACTTTAATAAACAACTTTGGGGATAAAGGTAATGACAGGATAATGACAGGAATCGCAAGCCAAAAGAATAGAATTCAGATTTCTATCAGGGCTGTAGAAAATCAAGGAAATGTGAAATACAAAAATGTATTGGATTTATTAGCCGCAAATAAAATAAGCTTAGACCTAATAAATATATTCCCTGATGAGCAAATTTTCACTATAAATCAAGTGGATAAAGAGATTTTAGAAAATGTTTTAAACAATGCTAACTTGAAGTATACTTTGATAGATAACTGCAGCAAAGTAGCAGTTATTGGTTCGAGAATGAAGGGAATACCAGGAGTAATGGCTAAAATAATCAAGGCATTAAGTGATAATAATATAGAAGTACTACAGACAGCAGATTCGCATATGACAATCTGGTGCTTGGTTCACTCTGAAAACGAAAAAGAAGCGATAAATGTTTTACATAAAACTTTTAAACTTTAATATAAAGGAAGTTAAACTAAGTGCATTCCATGAGTTTTTATAGGTAGTAAGTTCGATTAATCAAATCATAGATTTGGAATTCAAAAGGAAACTCGATTTGCTGAGTAAGTTCAATTAACTAAATTATAGATTTGGAATTTCACTTATGAATAAAATAATTCCTACTGTACAAAATAAAAAGAGTATAGGAGGAATTATTTTATGGATAAATATATTTTAAATAATAATGAGAAAGAGAAAGAAAAAGAAGATAAAAATACATCAGAAGCACAAGATAAAATAGAAAATGTAAAAGAACTTGGAAATACTACATTAGCAACACCAAATAAAAGAATACAGGTTTTATCTATAATAGGGCAGATTGAAGGACATTCTGTACTTCCGCCACAAACAAAAGCCACAAAATATGAACACATCATACCTCAATTAATAGACATTGAGCAAAATGACGATGCAAAAGGGTTGCTTATAGTCTTAAATACCGTTGGAGGAGATGTGGAAGCAGGTTTAGCTATTTCTGAAATGATTCGAAGTATGTCAAAACCAACCGTTTCAATAGTTATTGGTGGAGGTCACTCTATAGGAGTGCCACTTGCTACATCAGCAGATTTTTCATTTATTACACCATCTGCAACAATGATAGTTCACCCAGTAAGAATGAATGGATTTGTAATTGGAGTATCGCAAACATTTGAATACTTTAAGAAAATGCAAGAAAGAATAAATGAGTTTATAGTTAGAACATCAAATATAAAACAAGATACTTTAGAAAGGTTTATGCTTCAAACAGATGATTTATTAAATGATGTTGGAACAATGTTAATTGGAAAGCAAGCAGTTGATTGTGGACTTATTGATCAAGTTGGAGGAATACAGGAAGCTTTAAGTAAACTTAATGAACTCATAGAAAAATAGTATCTATTTTTAAGGTTATAGAAAAAAATCTATAGCCGATTTTTGTTTTTAGTGTTATCTTATTAAAGGAGAATTGCTATTCAATGTAGAAATAAAAATATGAGGTGATTTAAGGTGGGTAGGACTAAAGGCAAACATAGCACTACAAAAAGTAAAAAAGATGAAAATACAATAAATCCAGATGTAGTAGGAATAGTGTATATTGCAACAGGAATAATACTTGGCATAGCAATATACACTTCTTTAGCTGGAATATTATCATCTTTAGCACAAAGAGTATCGTATGTGGTAATTGGAATAGGTGCAAATGCATTGCCTATTTATTTAATATATTTTGGATTCCAATACATAAAAACAAGAGGAAATATTAAATTAAGTAAGAATTTTTTTGGAATAACTATATTGGTGTTTGTTACAATATTGACATTTGGAACAATAAACATTCAAAGTTTAGACGGCCAAGGCAGTTTTTTTGAAAATATTAAGGTTATACTTAATGATAGCTCACAGACTCCTCATGGTGGAATAATGGCATATCTTATATGTTATCCAATGTATAAAATTATAGGGGCTCTGGGGACATATATAGTTCTTCTCGCATTTTCAATAATTGCCATCACTTTGATTTTCGATATTACTCTTTATGATTTAGGGATAAAGGCCTACAATAAAGGTGAAAAAATAAGAAATAGCAGAAGAAGTAGAAGAGTAAGGGATGAGCAGAAGCCAGTTAGAGAGAATTTTATAAATATAGTAGAAAAAGATGATAAAGAAAATGAAAAAGAAGCATTTCTTTCTGGTGTAGAAAAGAAAATAAAAATTCTAGATTTTATGAAAAATACTAGTGATGATACAGAAATTTCACCTATATCGAAAGCTGAAGTATCATCAGATATTCAAATAGAGAGTTTTATAGAAAAACCTACGCAAAGTCATACTAAGAAAAAAGAAAACTTAGGTAATGATGTTAAGGAAGTAGTAAATAAAGAGATACAAGAGCATATTATGGAACAAAAAGAGACTAAAGAATATAAGCATCCAAGTCTTGAATTATTAAAATTAAATTCAAATACAAAACTTAATAGTAGTGACAAAAAAGAATTAATAGAGAATGCTAATAAGCTTGAAGAAATATTATCTAACTTTGGAGTAGATGCCAAGGTTACTCAAGTTACAAAAGGTCCATCAGTTACTAGATTCGAACTTCAGCCAAGTCCAGGTGTCAAAGTTAGTAAGATCGTAAATCTATCTGATGATATAGCTTTAGGATTAGCGGCTTCAGGGATAAGAATAGAAGCTCCAATTCCGGGTAAGGCGGCAGTTGGTATAGAAGTTCCAAATGGGAAACAAAAACCAGTCTTTTTAAGAGAGGTTCTAGAAAATGATGAATTTATCGAGTCTAAGAAAAAGCTTGCATTTGCTCTAGGAAAAGATATATCAGGAAAATGTGTTGTGGGAGATTTGAGTAAGATGCCACATACACTGATTGCAGGGGCAACTGGTTCTGGTAAGAGTGTATGTATAAACTCTCTTATAATAAGCCTGTTATATAAGTATAATCCAGAAGAAGTTAAACTTTTAATGGTAGACCCAAAGGTTGTTGAGTTAAATGTTTATAATGGAATACCACATCTTTTGATTCCAGTTGTTACAGATCCTAAGAAAGCGGCAGCAGCTTTAAATTGGGCAGTAAATGAAATGACCAATAGGTATAAGCTATTTGCAGACTCTGGAGTTAGAAATATGGAGTCGTATAATGAATTATTTAATAAGGGTATAATAGAACAAAAACTGCCATATATAGTTATTATAGTAGATGAGCTTGCTGATCTTATGATGGTATGTCCTAATGATGTAGAAGATTATATCGGAAGATTAGCACAAATGGCAAGAGCTGCAGGTATGCATTTAGTTATAGCAACTCAAAGACCATCAGTTGATGTAATAACAGGGGTAATTAAAGCTAATATTCCATCTAGAATATCATTTGCAGTATCATCTCAAATTGATTCTAGAACTATCTTAGATGGATCTGGAGCGGAAAAACTGTTAGGAAAAGGTGACATGTTATATTATCCAGTGGGAGAAAGTAAACCGCTTAGAGTTCAAGGTTGCTTCATATCGGAAGAAGAAGTAGAGCAAGTTGTATCGTTTATTAAGAGTGAACAGGGTGATACTAAGTATGAAGAAGATATAATTGATCATATTAATAATGCGTCAGATTCAAAATCTGTAGATGCAAATGATAATAATGATGATGTTGATGAATTACTTAATGAAGTGATAAACGTTGTAGTTGAGTATGGTCAAGCGTCAACTTCGTTTATTCAAAGAAAGTTCAGGATAGGATTTAATAGAGCTTCTAGAATAATGGATCAATTAGAAGAACGAGGCATTATATCAGAAAAAGATGGAAGTAGACCACGACAGGTGCTTATTACTAAGCAGCAACTATTGGGAGATGAACATGAAGAGGAAAATTAATTATGCCCAAAAAGTTTAAAACTTTAGTTATGATTAATTATGAAATAAAATTAAACTTTATGTTAACTTTTTTAATTTAACTCTTTTGAGAGGAAATAATAAGTGATTTTTATGAGATATGGGAGTAGTATATGTATAATAGCAACTTGTAAAATGTAGTTCTAATTTGTTATAATTAAGACTATTAGAACGTAGGAGGATATAAGAAGTTGAGCGAAATTAAAATAGAAATAGCGAAGAATAAAGAACAATATAATGAAGAGGCTTCAAGCAAGTATAAAGTTGGAATGGTAAGCTTAGGATGTGATAAAAATAGAGTTGACTCAGAGATAATCTTAGGTAAGATGAGTGATGAGTATGAGATAACTAATAATCCCAAAAACGCGGATATAATTATAGTAAATACATGCGGGTTTATAGAGAGTGCCAAACAAGAATCTATTGACACAATTTTAGAGATGGCTAATTATAAAATTAATTATAAATGCAAACTGCTTATAGCTACAGGCTGTCTTACTCAAAGATACGGAGAAGAATTGAGAACATTAATACCTGAAATAGATATAATGCTTGGAGTTAATGATTATAATAAAATAAATGAAATTATAACTGAATTTATAGAAGGTAATAAATTAGCAACAGAACTTTTAAATTATTCTGATGAGAATATTAATGAAGGAAAGAGAATTATTACAACTCAAATAGAAAGTGCATATATAAGAATAGCAGAAGGATGCAATAATTTTTGCACATATTGTATAATTCCTAAGATAAGGGGAAAATTTAGAAGTAGGAAGATGGAAAATATTATAAATGAAGCAAGAGATTTGAGTGAGAGTGGAGTAAAGGAAATCATACTTATAGCTCAAGATACCACTTTATATGGAAGCGACATTTATGGGAAAAAGAATCTTCATGTTCTTCTTAACGAATTATCCAAAATTGAAGGAATTAAATGGATAAGAGTACTTTATTGTTATCCAGAAGAGATATATGATGAACTTATAAACGAAATTGCTAGTAATGAAAAAGTTGTAAAGTATTTAGATATACCTATTCAACATATAAGCGATAAGATTTTAAAACTTATGGGAAGAAAAACGAGTAAAAAAGATATAATTAATAAAATACAAATTTTAAGGGAAAGAGTTCCTGAAATTGTTATAAGAACAACATTTATAGTAGGATTTCCAAACGAAACTGAGGAAGATTTTAATGAAATTATTGATTTCTTAAAGGAATATAAGCTTGATAAAGTAGGAGCATTTACTTATTCTCAGGAAGAAGATACTCCAGCAGCTAAGATGGATGGGCAAATAGAAGAAGAAATTAAGGAAAAAAGAGAAGAAGATTTAATGCTTTTACAAAAGAATATTTCAGAAGAAATAAATAAATTGAAAATTGGAAAGTTATATGATATTCTTGTTGAGGGATATAATGGAAAGTGCTATTATGGAAGAAGCTATGAAATGGCTCCTGATATAGATGCAAATGTATTATTTGAATCAAATGCAAAAATAGAAAATGGTCAATTTGTAAAGGTAAAAATAGTAGAGAATATGGATTATGATTTAGTGGGAGTTGTTGTTGATGAATCTTGCAAATAAGTTAACCTTAATTAGAATATTTTTGGTTCCTGTATTTTTAGTATTTATAGCTGTTAAGGGTATACCTTATGGCAGTTTTATAGGTACATTTATATTTATCTTAGCATCATTAACTGATAAATTAGATGGATATATTGCGAGAAGCAGAAACCAAATAACTAATTTTGGAAAGTTTATGGATCCTTTAGCAGATAAGTTATTGGTCACAGCTGCGTTAATTTCTTTAGTAGAATTACACGTAGTGCCATCATGGGCTGCAGTTGTTATAATTGCTCGTGAGTTTGCTGTTTCAGGTCTAAGATCAATAGCAGCAGCGCAAGGAAGAGTTATAGCTGCAAGTTGGTGGGGAAAAGTAAAAACTGTTATACAAATAATAGCAATAATTTTATTATTATTAAAAATCAATATACATGACGCAAGACTTTTGAAAATCTTTGTTATAGAGAACCATTATTTAAAACTATTTTTTGCAATAGCCCCAAATCTAATGCTTATGATTGCAGTTATAGTAACACTAATTTCAGGTTACGATTACTTTAAAAAGAATAAGGAAGCTGTTTCTTACGATAAATAAAATATATAAGATCCATGTTTAGAAATATAAAAAAATGGATATGAATTAAAAAGGTTCCTTCTTTGCTAGCAAAGAAGGGGCTTTTCTTAGAATTAATTATTGACTATGGTTTGTAATTAATTTATAATAAATATAGAACATAAGTTCGATGGAAGGGAGTTAATTAGTATTATGGGAATTATAAATGCAGAAAAGTTAAAAGCAATTGAAAGTGCTATGAGTCATATAGAAAAACAATTTGGTAAAGGATCAGTAATGAAATTGGGTGACCACAATATTTCAAATATGGATGCTATATCAACAGGATGTTTAGATCTAGATATAGCTCTTGGAATTGGAGGAGTACCTAAGGGTAGAATTATTGAAATTTATGGACCAGAAAGTTCAGGTAAAACTACAGTTGCGCTTCATATAGCAGCAGAATCACAAAAGAAAGGTGGAGCAGTAGGATACATAGATGCAGAACATGCATTAGATCCTAGTTATGCCCAAAAACTTGGTGTTGATGTAGATAGTTTAATAATTTCACAACCTGATACAGGAGAACAAGGACTTGAAATAGCTGAAGCACTAGTTCGTTCTGGAGCTATTGACGTTTTAGTAGTAGACTCTGTTGCAGCTTTAGTACCTAAAGCTGAAATTGAAGGAGAAATGGGAGATTCACATATTGGTCTTCAAGCAAGACTTATGTCACAGGCTTTAAGAAAACTTGCAGGAACAATAAATAAGACTAATTGTGTTGCTATATTTATTAACCAACTAAGAGAAAAAGTTGGGGTTATGTTTGGTTCACCAGAAACAACAACTGGAGGTAGAGCATTAAAATTCTATGCATCAGTAAGACTTGATATTAGAAGAATAGATTCTATAAAACAAGGGGATTCTATAATAGGTAACAGAACAAGAGTAAAAGTAATGAAAAATAAAGTTGCCCCACCATTTAAACAAGCAGAATTTGATATTATGTATAATGAAGGTATTTCAAGATATGGTAATATAGTAGATGTTGGAGTAAAAGAAGAAATAGTTCAAAAGAGTGGAGCTTGGTTTTCTTATGGAGACATAAGATTAGGTCAAGGAAGAGAAAATGCTAAATTATATCTAAAAGAAAATCCTGAAGTAGCTTTAGATATAGAAAATCAAATTAGAGAAAAGTATAATCTTGCACCAGCAGAACTATTTAAAGGAGCTGCACCAGAAGTAGCTAACGAAGATATAAAAGATAAAGATGATGTTGCTGTAGATACAAAAGAATAAAGAAGATGTAATAAATAGAAAGTTTAAATGTAAATTTACTTCATAATATTTATTAATAAATATATAGCTGCATATATATGATAACTCATATATATGCAGCTATATTAAGTATTTAACAGCATAATGCAGTATGTAACAGTTATATGCGCAAACTTGACATAATTTTGTTTTTAATATAGAATAAAAAGGAATACTGGTTTATCATATTCCAAATGCAGTGAGAAGAATATGACACCTACTATACTTTCTTGTTAATAATATAATGAGAAAATGATAAATTAGGAGGTGTTTATGTGGTAACAGCAGTAATGATATTAATAGATGTAATAGTTTTATTAATATTAGGAATAGTGGTTTATAAAACGATTCAAAACATATCAAAAGCAAAGATTGAATCGCTTGAAAAAGAAGCAGAAGAAATTCTAGTAAGAGCCAAAAAGGATGCAGAAGCAACTAAAAAAGAAGCAATCCTTGAGGCAAAAGAAGAACTTCATAAATTAAGAAATGATTTTGATAAGGAATCTCGTGAGAGAAGAAATGAGATTCAAAGGCTTGAAAGAAGAGTAATTCAAAGAGAAGAAGCACTTGATAAAAAGAGTGAACTTCTTGAAAAGAAGGACGAAACAATCAATCAAAGAATGCTTGAGGTAGATCAAGTAGAAGCAAGAGTACAGAAGCTTTATGAAGAAAGAAGAGCAGAACTTGAAAGAATATCGGCTCTATCTAGTGAAGAAGCACGTGAGATTCTTCTAGATGAAATAAGGAAAGAAATTACACACGATGCAGCTTTAATGATAAAAGATATTGAAAGTAAGGCAAAAGAAGAGGCAGACAAGAGGGCAAGGGAAGTAATTACAACTGCGATCCAAAGATGTGCTGCCGATCATGTGTCTGAATCAACTGTACACGTTGTTGCACTACCGAATGATGAGATGAAAGGTAGAATAATAGGTAGAGAAGGAAGAAACATTAGAACCTTGGAAACATTAACAGGAGTTGATTTAATTATAGATGATACTCCAGAAGCAGTCATTCTTTCTAGCTTTGATCCAATTAGGAGAGAAGTTGCGAGAATGGCACTAGAAAAGTTAATAGTGGATGGCAGAATACATCCAGCAAGAATCGAAGAGATGGTTGAAAGAGCAACTAAGGACGTAGAAAGTAGTATAAAAGAAGAAGGAGAGCAAGCAGCTCTTGAAACTAGTGTACATGGACTACATCCTGAAATTATAAAACTTCTTGGTAGATTGAAGTATAGAACAAGTTATGGGCAAAATGTGTTAAAGCATTCCATAGAAGTTTCATACTTAGCTGGCTTAATGGCTTCAGAGCTAGGTTTAGATGTTACTTTAGCTAAAAGAGCAGGATTGCTACACGATATTGGTAAAGCTGTGGATCAAGAACAAGAAGGGCCTCATGCTCTAATTGGTGGAGATCTAGCTAAAAAGTATCACGAATCGCCATTAGTAATAAATGCAATAGCAGCGCATCATTCAGATGTAGAAATGCAATCTTTAGAAGCAGTACTAGTTCAAGCGGCAGATGCAATATCAGCGGCTAGACCAGGCGCTAGAAGAGAGACATTGGAAGCATACATTAAGAGATTGGAAAAGTTAGAGGAAATTGCAAATTCACATGAAGGTGTAGAAAAGTCATATGCCATTCAAGCTGGTAGAGAGATTAGAATTATGGTTAAACCAGATAAAGTAGATGATGCTGGAACAATTGAATTGGCACGTAATTTAGTTAAAAGTGTCGAGGAAGAACTTGAATATCCAGGACAAATTAAAATTAATGTCATAAGAGAAACTAGAGCAGTAGATTTTGCTAAGTAAAAAAAGTGAAGTATATTTTGTTAAGTGATGAAATATACTTCATTTTATTATAGATTAAGTGTAATTAATTCATTTAAACTATAATTGAGTATTTAAAAACAAAATACCTAGAAAGAAAAATATTTTTTAATTTAGTAATTCTAAAAGGAATTTTAGGAATTATATAGAATATATTTAATGTAAACGATTTGTGTATTAAATTCTAGGAGGAATAACAAAAATGGAAGTATTAAAAGTATCAACAAAGTCAAATCCTAATTCTGTAGCAGGTGCACTAGCAGCTATAATAAAGGAAAAAAATATTGCAGAAATTCAAGCTGTTGGTGCAGGTGCTATAAATCAAGCTGTTAAAGCTATTGCAATAGCAAGGGGATTTGTTGCACCAAGTGGAAAAGATATAGTATGTGTACCGGCTTTCACAGATATACAAATAGATGGAGAAGAAAGAACGGCCATAAAATTAATAGTACAACCTAGATAATTAAAATTATTTCTAAATTATTATATGAGCAATCATTTTTAAGTTGAAATTATCAATAAAAACGATTATACTATAATAGTTAAATGCTATATTTATTAATTTTTTGTAAAGAGGTGTATATAATGATAGCAAAAGAGGTTACAGTAAAAAATTCATCTGGTCTTCATGCTAGACCAGCAACATTATTAGTTAAGAAGGCTTCTTCATTTAAATCAGACGTTAGTATAGAATATAACGGAAAGAAAGCAAATGTAAAAAGCTTAATCGGAGTATTATCTTTAGCAGTAACTAAAGATGCTACTATCAAGGTTGTTGCTTCAGGAGATGACGAAGCTTTAGCAGTTGAAGAAATCGTTAAATTAGTTCAAACTTTAGAAGACTAATATACCAAAAAGGGTTCCATATTATTAATATGGAACCTTTTTTGGTGCATTAGTAGTATAAGTATTAAATAATTTATATAAGTATAATTTTTGATATCGATTACTCATGCAGATCTTTAATTAAAGGCTAATTCTCATCCATTATTAAATTGCATCTAAATAGCAATGAAAACAAATCTAAGGCACCTAAAAATACTGCAATATAGATAAACCTCTCTATTATTGGAATATTCATAGAAATTAATTTTGCTATATTTAGGTTAAACAAACCTATTGTTCCCCAATTTAATGAACCTATAAGAACTAATAAAAAGGAAAGTTTATCTAAGATACCTATCTTACACATATTTCTTCACTCCAATCTTTAATATGATCCTTAGTATATATATATGATTCTTAGAGACAATAATAACAAAAATGTAAAATAAATTTAAATACAAAAGAGTACAAATAATTCTAAAATTAAATAGGCAAGAATCAAAAAAATATGATATAATACGAATGTTAAAAGAAAAAGCATAAAATATATTCGTGTGGAGGTTTTTAGATGAGAAATTTATATAGCACACCTTTAAATTCAAGATACGCATCAAAGGAAATGAGTTTTATTTTTTCTGATGATATGAAGTTTACAACTTGGAGAAAATTATGGGTAGCTTTAGCAGAAGGAGAAAGAGAACTCGGATTAAATATAACTGAGGAACAAATAAAAGAGTTAAAAGAACATATCAATGATATAAATTATGATGAGGCTGCTAAAAAAGAAAAAGAAGTTAGACATGATGTTATGAGTCATGTATATGCATATGGTCTTCAATGTCCAAGCGCAAAGGGAATTATCCATTTAGGAGCTACATCTTGTTATGTTGGAGATAATACAGATATTATAATAATGAGAGATGCTTTAAATCTAATTAAAAATAAAATAGTTACAGTCCTAAATCATTTGAAAAATTTTGCACTAGAATATAAAGACATGCCAACATTAGGTTTTACACATTTCCAACCAGCTCAATTAACTACAGTAGGAAAAAGAGCTACATTATGGATGCAAGATTTAGTAATGGATATTGAAAATATCGACTTTTTATTATCAACATTAAAGCTTAGAGGTGTTAAGGGTACTACAGGCACTCAAGCTAGTTTTATGGAACTTTTTGATGGGGATGAAAATAAAGTTAAATCTTTAGATAAAATTGTTGCAGAAAAAATGGGATTTGAAAAAAGTTATGGAGTAACAGGTCAAACATACCCAAGAAAACTTGACTCTATCGTATTAAATACATTATCAGAAATTGCTCAAAGTGCTTACAAATTTAGTAATGATTTAAGATTACTTCAAAATATGAAAGAAATGGAAGAGCCATTTGAAAAAAATCAAATAGGATCATCAGCTATGGCTTATAAGAGAAATCCTATGAGAAGTGAAAGAATAAGTGCATTAGCTAGATATGTAATAGTAGATGCATTAAATCCGGCAATTACAGCAGGAACTCAGTGGTTTGAAAGAACACTAGATGATTCGGCTAACAAGAGACTATCTGTAGCTGAAGGATTTTTGGCATTAGATGGAGTTTTAAATTTATACATAAATATTGCTGAAAACATGGTAGTATATGATAAAGTTATAGCATCTCACGTGCAAAGAGAATTACCATTTATGGCCACTGAAAATATAATGATGGAAGCTGTAAAAAGAGGTAAGGATAGACAAGAATTACACGAACAGATTAGAGTGCACTCTATGGCTGCTGCTCAAAGAGTAAAAGGAGAAGGGTTAGATAATGACCTAATCGATAGAATAATAAATGATGATTCATTTGGTCTATCTAAGGAAGAAATTCTAGCAATTATAGACCCAACTAAGTTTGTTGGAAGAGCACCAAGTCAAGTTGTTGAGTTTATAGATGAATATGTAAATCCTATTATTAAGAATAATGAAGACGCATTAAAAATTAAGAGTGAGATAACTGTATAATAAATAATATAAACGTTAAAATTAAGCATATATATAAATCAAAGAAATACATATTTATGAAATATGTATTTGAAAGCTAACTGTTATAAGTGAAAGTTAAAATTTATAATCTGAGTTAATGAATTTAGTTAACTTATTAAAAATTGATTTAATTACAAGTAAGGTTGTTCAGGATTAGCTTGCTAAATCAGAGTTGAAGCAAGCTGGTCCTTGATGCAACCTATTTTTTTATGTGCTTTCAGAGCTATGCTTTGGTAGTATTCAGGTAAACATGTATCTGATTTAGATTAATGTAATCTAGAGTTTGAGATAGATATTGTATATCAATCGAATTTCAAAGCTCTAAGTGTTGGATACCTGTTAGGATAAATTTGGCTAAGGGGATAATTCAGTTTGTCATAACTATGACAGCAATAAAGACAGTCACCATTATGAAGTCTATAAGTAATAAAGCCGTTATGAAAATACCGTCCTATAGATGGAGTGTAAAATTGAATTAAACAGCCTCTATCTAATGATTTATCGTTTGGAAGCTTAGTGGCTCCTAATTTTGGCGTTATTAAGTATTGATATAGCTCTTCAACTCGAATCCAGGCATGAGTGTATGGCTTCCAAGCTGCATTTTGACTAAAACCCCCAGCATGAATTATTTGAGACATAAAATTAGTACAATCCCCTCCGATTCCAGAAAATGATTTATATTCAGGATTATAATTTAATGCAAATCTTTCAGCATAATTGCAGGCATCTGTGACATTAAATTTGGAAGATCTTTTTTCATCGTGGTTATTAGTAGAAAGACAGCTAGAAGCTATAAACATTTCAAATAATGAATCAATTGATGAAAGTTTATCCTTATATGCATTTATGTTGCGGTTTTCATTGAAGTTAAGGCTATTTACTAGGCTTGATAAATCAGTGTTTATGATATGTTCATATAAAAGTGGATTTTCTTCATTCTCTGCTATAAATTGTATTTTGCATTTGTCTTGCAAATACTCTAAAATGAGTATATATTCATTTATTGAAACTGAATTTATATTTTGAGGATAATTTTTTATAATAAAAGAAGTCTTCAGAATTAATTTAACTTTAATGAAACTTGGGATTTGTTCTAATATATTATACGCATAATCAAATTTATAGTCTTTAAATGAAGAATTTAATTTTTTTGCCCATTCAAAGCTGAATAATTTTTTTAGGTAAATTTCTTTTAATATGGTATCATCTAAATTATACTTATGTTTAGAAATTAAATTAAGATTATTATAAGGCATTGATAGTAAAAAGGATAAATTATATAAACTCTCTGTTAGCATATAGTTTCCTTATTTAAAATTGTTATCATTAAATATGTTTATGAGGGAAATTATAGAAATGTGTTAATAAATTAATTTTTTATAAAGTTATTTGTTTGTACTACCTGATTAATAGTTTAATATGGGCTTTAGGCATATTCAAAAAATAACATGTTCATTTATTTTATATGCCTTAATGAATTAAAGTTTTAAGAAAAATATATATTAAGATTTGTAATACCCTAGATTATAGATTAAAACAACAAAAATATTCATAAAAATTTAAAAGTAGATACAAATATATTTAATATGTTATAATGTAATATGGACGAAAAAAGTGATGAACTTATAATATTTTTATAGAGAATATTGTAAATCTAAAATGAAAATTATAAATTTGGTGACTATACTTGCAAATTATAATTGTTGTAGGATAAAGTCAAATTTGTTAAAGATTTTTATAAAGGAGCTATAAGAAGAAATGCAAGAATTATCTAACGGAATAGCTAGCAAGTATGAAGAAATAATTGAAAAAATAAAGAGTTTTTCAGATGAATATCTAAATGAAGATTATAAGAATATTTGTGTTCTAGCAACAGAAACTTTATTTTTAAATTATGAAGAACAATTTAAAAAGGGGAAGAGCTTTTCATGGGGAGCAGGAATAGTGCATGCTATAGGAACTGTAAATAACTTATTTGATTCAAAAGAAAAGCCATATATTAAAGTTGCTGACTTATATAAGGAGTTTGGTGTTAGTAGTAGTACAGGCTCTAGTAAATCAAAGGAAGTAAAAAGCTTATTAGATATATCAAAAGATAATAATAAATGGATAATAGGCGAAAATAAGGATGCAGAAGCTTCAGAAGGTACTATGCTAAAAGCTAAAGAAGAAGTTGCATTAACGATGAATGATAAAATAGAAGAGGATAAAGCTGTTAAGGATGAAACAAAAGTTCCTTTTAAATTTGTTGTCCATAAAGATTATATAATGGCTCAAAGAATTATTGAGTATGCATGGAGACAAAAGAATTATAAAAATAAGGCGAAATATGCAAAAGAAGCTTTAGAAGTATATGAAGATTGTGCGGATGCATATATAATATTATCAAAAGATTCTAGTTTAAATAATAACCAGAAGACAGAACTTCTAGAAAAAGCAGTTACAGCAGCAAAGAATTTATTAAGAATAGATGATTTGAAAAATGCACCAGCAGAGCTTCTTAGATTAAAGATAGCGAGGCAACTTTTCGGAGCTAAGTATAGTTTGGCGATTCATTTATGGGAAATTGGTGAAAAAGGAGCTGCAATAGATAATGCTTTAGAAATTCTAGAGTATGATGAGAAAGATGAATTGGTGGTTAGAAGTTTAGTAGTTAATTGGCTTTTAATTGAAAAAAGATATGCACAACTAAAAAGCCTGCTAGAAAAATATGAAAAGGACAATTTGGCAGCTATACACTATAGTAGAGTAGCGTTATTATATAACATCAATGAAATTAGAGCGGCAGAAAGTGCTTTAAGAAGAGCCTATAAGAGAAATCCGCATGTGATACCATACATATTAAAACAAAAAAGAGTTTCAAACTCTTTGCCAAACCTAATTAGATTTGGAAGTGAAGAAGAAGCTATGAAATATGCTAGCTTAGGGTTAGATGTTTGGAATGATCCTAAGATGCTTCAATGGATTAAAGAAAAGAAGAAAGAATTTGATATAATAAATTTTGGATAGTTACTTTACAATGATAAAGTTTCATGATATTATAATTATTGTAAATTGAATAAAGAAATCTTCGGGGTTGGGTGAAATTCCCTATCGGCGGTACAGCCCGCGAGCTTTAAAAAGCAGATTCGGTTAGATTCCGAAGCCGACAGTAAAGTCTGGATGAAAGAAGAGAGTAATGTTATAAATTATATTTAAAATTAAAGTTTTAAATGTTATTTGTTCGTATTTAAGTACCCTGAATTAAGTAAAATTCAGGGTTTTTTTATTGCAATATATTTTTAAGTTTGAAATTATATAAGATTGATAGAACTGGCTTAAAATATGTGCTGTAATATATAGGATAAATTTTAAAATTTTACTTGTATATATAAATGATTATTACAATTTTTGAAACTCCGAGGATTTGAATCCCGGAGTTTCTTTATTATTCATTAAATTATAATTCAACTAAGTGTTTATAAGATTATATTATAGGAAATAGTATAAAAAATTGGAGATGATTAGTTTTGGATGAGAAGTACATGGAGATAGCTTTAGAATTAGCTAAAAGAGGAATAGGAAGAGTAAATCCTAACCCACTAGTTGGAGCCGTTATAGTTAAAGAAAATGAAATAATAGGAGAAGGTTATCATGAGTGCTATGGAGAAGCTCATGCAGAAAGAAATGCAGTGAAAAATGCAACAAAACCTGTGGAGGGGAGCACAATTTACGTCACCTTAGAACCTTGTGCGCATTATGGAAAGACACCGCCATGCGTAGATCTAATAATTGAAAAGAAGTTTAAAAGAGTAGTAATAGGAATGTTAGATCCAAATGAGTTAGTTTCAGGAAAAAGTGTGGAAAAGTTAAAAGAGCATGGGATTGAAGTTGTAGTAGGTATTAAAGAAAAAGAATGTAAAGAATTGAATGAGATTTTTATAAAGTATATAACATCAAAGATTCCATTTGTTATTTTGAAAAGTGGAATGTCTATTGATGGGAAGATAGCAACTTATAGTGGAGAATCAAAATGGATTACATCTAAAGAATCTAGAGAAGATTCTCAACACTTAAGAAATAGGTTTCATTCGATTATGGTAGGTGTAAATACAGTAATTGAAGATGATCCTGAGCTAACATGCAGAATCAACCATGAGAAGAAGCTAATAAGGATTATTGTAGATAGTAATCTTAGAATTCCATTAGATTCTAAAGTTCTTATAAATAATGATAAAGCTGCAATAGTAGCAACGACTTTGAAATCAGATGAAGAAAAGAAAAAGAAATTAAGATCTATGGGCATTAAAGTTATAGAAGTGGCAGATAAAGATAATAGAGTTAATCTGAAAGAACTGGTTAAGAGAATTGGAGAAGAAGGAATAGATTCAATACTTATAGAAGGTGGAGGGACTTTAAATTTTTCTGCATTGGAAGAGAGAATTGTAGATAAAGTAAGATTTTATATAGCCCCTAAGATAATAGGTGGACAAAACAGCGGAAGTAGTATAGCAGGAAAAGGGTTCTTTAAATTAGATGACGCAGTTAGATTAAAGGACATTAATTATAGAACAATTGGAGAGGACTTAGTACTAGAAGGTTATGTTGCTAAATAAGAGGTGAAAGAATAAGGAGGAGAAGATGTTTACTGGAATTATTGAAGAAGTTGGCGTGTTAGAGAAATTTAGTACAGGTAATGGCTTTGGAGTTATGGAAATCAAGTGTAGTGAAGTTTTAAAGGAAACTAGAGTCGGAGATAGTATAGCTACCAATGGAGTTTGCTTAACCGTAAAAGAAAAATATTCAGATTCCTTTAAAGCAGAAGTGATGGGAGAAACTTTAGATAAAAGTAACTTAGGAAATTTAAAGGCTGGAGATAAAGTAAACCTTGAAAGGGCATTGAGATTAAGCGATAGGCTTGGTGGTCATATTGTAAGTGGACATATAGATGGTGTTGGGACAATAGTTTCCATAAAAGAAGAAAGTAATGGAACTTGGTTTACTATATCTGCACCTGAGGAGGTACTAAGATACATTATATATAAAGGATCAATTGGAATAGATGGAATAAGCTTAACTGTTGCTTATGTTGATGATGAAGTATTTAAGGTTTCTGTTATACCTCATACGATAGATAATACTATACTTTCATATAAAAAAGTCAATTCAAAGGTTAATTTGGAGTGCGATTTAATTGGTAAATATGTAGAAAAGTTATTTGGTGGAAAAGAAAAAGAAGAAAATGAAAATAGCAATATTACAATGGAATTCCTAAGAAGAAATGGGTTTTAATAATCTAAATCATCAGAATAAACTTTCGGTATATATAAAATATAAATTTAAGGAGCTGAGCATTATGTTTAATAGTATAGAAGAGGCATTAAAGGATATTAAAGAAGGGAAAATGATAATAATTGTAGATGATGAGGGAAGAGAAAATGAAGGGGATTTAGTAATTCCAGCAGAACTGGCTAATGGAGAGAATATCAATTTTATGATTAAGTACGCGAGAGGACTTGTTTGTGCACCAGTAGAAGAAGAAATTGCAGTGAAACTTGGATTAAATCCAATGGTTGAAAAAAATACTGACAACCATGAAACTGCTTTTACAGTATCCATAGATCATAAGGATACGACAACAGGCATATCAGCATTTGAAAGAGCTTATACAATAAATAAACTTGTAACTGCAAGTGAAGGCGATGACTTTAGACGACCAGGGCATGTATTTCCTTTGATAGCTAAGAATGGGGGAGTCTTTGAGAGAATTGGTCATACAGAGGCAGCAGTAGATTTGGCAAAACTTGCAGGATTTAAAGGTGCGGCAGCTATATGTGAAATAGTAAAAGATGATGGAACAATGGCAAGGCGAGATGATTTGGTAAAGTTTGCTAAGGAGCATAATTTAAAAATAGTTACTATAGCGGATCTAGTTAAATACAGAAAAGAAGAACATTTAAGTGTCGTTATGGAAACGGAAGCTAATCTTCCAACTAAGTATGGGAATTTTAAAGTACTCGCATTTAAAGAAAAAGATTCCTCAAAATGTCATTTGGCTTTAGTCAAAGGAGATATTAAAAGTAATGATGAACCAATGCTTGTGAGAGTTCACTCTGAATGTTTAACTGGAGATGCTCTAGGATCTAGAAAATGTGATTGTGGAGAACAATATGAAGCTTCGATGAGAATGATAGCAAAAGAGGACTCAGGAATACTTCTGTATATGAGACAGGAAGGAAGAGGAATAGGACTTTTAAATAAGTTGAAGGCATATGCGCTTCAAGACCAAGGATTGGATACAGTAGATGCAAATTTGGCTCTAGGATTTAGAGAAGACATGAGAGATTACAAAACAAGTGCTGACATGCTTAAGATTTTAGGGATAAAGAATGTTAGATTAATTACTAATAACCCAGATAAAATAGAAGGATTAGAAAAAAATGATATAAAAGTTGTAGAAAGAGTTTCAATACAAATGCCTTTGAATGAAAATGATGAGTTTTATTTAAAGACTAAAAAAGAAAGAATGAATCATTTGCTAAATATTTGATAACTAAATTCTAATAGCATGTTACTACATTTGGAGTAACATTAGCGGGGATAAGTTGGAGTAATATTTGTGGTTATAAATTCAATTAGTATTTAGTCTACATTCAAATCTAATTGAAGTTGATAAAAAATAAATAATATAAAATATTGGAGGAAAAAACAATGAATATATTTGAAGGAAATTTAGTTTCAGAAGGATTAAAATTTGGGATAGTAGTAGGAAGATTTAATGAATTTATTGGAGGAAAACTTTTAGAAGGTGCAATAGACGGATTAAAGAGACATGGAGTAAAAGAAGAAGATATCGATATTGCATGGGTGCCAGGTGCTTTTGAAATACCACTGATTGCTAAAAAAATGGCTAAGAGCCCTAAATACGATGGAGTAATATGTTTAGGAGCAGTAATAAAAGGATCTACATCACATTATGATTATGTTTGCTCAGAAGTATCAAAGGGAATTGCAAGTGTTTCTCTTGAAAGTGGAAAGCCAGTAATTTTTGGTGTTCTTACAACAAATACTATAGAACAAGCAATTGAAAGAGCAGGAACTAAAGCTGGTAATAAAGGATATGAAAGTGCAGTTTCAGCTATCGAAATGGCGAACCTACTTAATACAATAGGATAAAATATTTTTTGCATATATAGATAAACAATATATGACTTAGACTTATGCAATAATCTACCGAAAGCAGAAACATTGTTATTTCACAGGACTATGAAAATTTCACTGAAAGTGCTAAATTGCAGGTTGCACCACTAATGCTTGCTCCCAATTTCAGTGTGACAAGCATTAGTTGAACACCCTACAATTAAGAACTTTTAGCAGCTCATTTTCAATGCCTGTTGCATAAAAATGTTTCTGCTTTCTAGTATGGCGTTTATTATAAAGTATAAATCAAATTCCTAAGTTGTTTATCTATAGGCGTAATGATAGTTGAACCTATGTGGATATCAGTGGATAAGACTATAAATATATGTATATATTTATATAGAATTAAAGGTATATATTTTTAAAGAAATATATGTACGTATAAAAATATTTTCATATGTACATATATAAATATTTATAGGAAACATCAGGTGTAAGGGCTATTTATGGTTATAAGAGAACCTATCATTTCTAGCGTGGTATAGATATATATTTGATTTATTATATGAGTGCTTTTACATAAGAAGTCAAATTAATTATGTGGCGGAAATAAAGTAAGCTGTCCAAGCTATTTAGGGGAAGAGGGGAAACGCTTTGCTTATTCAATTTAAAATGGAATAAGTTTAAGTGGGACCCTCTTTCTCTTAATTATCTCTGAAGTTCTTATAGTTTTCTTTTTTAATCAAAATATTTATAATTTCATTGGAAACTGGAACAACAGAATAATCTTTATTTCGGCGAGCTATATGCATACGTGTAGGTCTTAGTTGGTTTATAGGTATCCAATTTAATAATTCAACTTATTAGATAAACATATTTACAAGATTGCTAGAGCTTTAAGCTCATATATTCACTAGAAATCATAAATATATTTTCATAGCTTTTCGGAATCAAAATATTTATGATTTCGTTAAGTTATCACATAAATTTAGTTTTAAAGCTTGATATCTATATACAAAAGTCTTGTAACAGTTTGACTATATTTTGCTTGTGAGATACACTTAAGTTAGATTTGTTTTCAGCAAAATCTCGTGTTTAATTTTTTTGGACTATGCGAGCTAAAGGAGGAAGTTAAGTTGGCCACTATAAAGGAAATAGCTTCTATAGCAGAAGTTTCTATAGCAACAGTTTCTAGAGTTTTAAATTTTGATGAAACATTAAATGTAAGTGATACAACAAGGGAAAAAATATTAAAAATAGCAGATGAACTTGATTATGTTTCAGCAAAGACAAAAAAAGCTAAGAATAAGAAAAGCAAGGATATAGGAATTATTTATTGGTATAACTATGAGGAAGAATTAGGAGATCCATATTATTTATCAATAAGGTTAGCTGCTGAAAAAAAATGTAATGAAAATAATTTTAATTTGGTGAAGCTAAGTGAGGATAGCAGTATTGAGGATATTAAGAATGTTAGTGGAATAATTGCTATTGGAAAGTTCTCTTCAAGTACCATAGATAAATTAGCAAGTGCTAATGATAATATAGTATTTGTAGATTTTTCACCTGATGAAAATAAATTTGATTCAGTGATGGCGGATTTAGGAAAAGCAACTTATGAAATCTTAGACTATTTGTACAGTTTAGGCCATAGAAAGATTGGTTTTATTGGTGGAAAGAAATTAGAATGCATAGATTATAGAGATACATATTTGGATAAAAGGGATATAAAATATAAAGAATTTATGGAAAGTAAGAACATCTATAATAATAAATACATATATGAGACAGAGAAATTTACTTTTAAAGCTGGATATAATCTTATGAAAGAAGCATTAAAATCTAAAAATAACATAACAGCTTTTTTCATTGGAAATGATACAATGGCAGTTGGAGCTTACAAAGCAATTTCGGAGGAAGGATTATCAATACCAGATGATATAAGCATAATTGGATTTAATGATCAGCCTAGTGCAAAGTATATGATACCAGCCCTAACTACGATAAGAATACCAAGTGAGTATTTAGGAAAAGCAGCTGTTGACTTGCTGTTTGAAAATTTGAATGGAATTAGGGAATATAATAAAAAAGTAATAATACCAACTGAATTTAAAATTAGAGAGAGTTGTAAGAGAATATAAAAAATAAGCAGTAGCCTTTTTGTAGAAAGGGGTTACTATTTTTTTGCTCTAAAAAATATATATTGCAGAAATAATTCTTCATCATAATCTAAAAATATTGCAAGAATTTTAGCCGTAATTGTGAATTGTGCATTGTGAATCGCAACATATATATTTAAACTTTTTAAGAATTAGATAAAGAAAAAATACAAAAAGCATGTTAGATTCTTATCACCATTAAATCTAACGTGAAGATTAAATTCTTTCATTGAAAAAGACGAGTTTAATACTTATATCAAGCTAATAAAAAAAGTGCTAATAACCAAAAAAAGTACAAATCCCAATATTAATATTATAAAATTATTACAAATTGATACCAATAATGCAATAACGTTTACTATATTGAGAATGCTATAATGTAAACAAATACATAAGTGATATAAAGTGGAAAATTACTTGTGTATAAACTTTAATTTGAAGGGGGAATAATTAATGAAACTTAAAAAAATTATGGCTGCAGTTGTAACTGGCATGATGGCTTTTAGTTTAATGGCATGTGGTTCATCATCAGGTGGTAGCAACGCTTCGTCATCAAGCAAAGGAAAAGATGATAAAACAATTACTATATGGGCTTGGGATGATACATTCAATATAAAAGCAGCTAATATGGCTAAAGAAAAATATCTAAAGGATCATCCGGATGTAACTATTAATGTAGTAAGTATGGCACAAGATGATGTAGTGCAAAAATTAAATACAGGTCTTTCATCTGGAACATATGATGGACTTCCTAATGTTGTGCTAATTGAAGATTATAAAATTCAAAATTATTTGCAATCTTATCCTGGTGAGATTAAAGATTTAAGTGGAAAGATAGATAAAAGTAAATTTATGGATTACAAATTAAAGTCTATGCAGCAAGGTGATAAGACTTATGGAGTACCATTTGATAGTGGTGTAACAGCGCTATTTTATAGAACAGATTTAATTGAACAAGCTGGATATAAGAAAGAAGATATGCAAAATCTTACTTGGGAAAAATATATAGAAATCGGTAAAGCTGTTAAAGCTAAAACTGGAAAAGCTATGATAACTATAGATCCAAGTGATTTAAATCAACTAAGAGCTATGATGCAGTCAGCTGGTTCATGGTATGTTAAAGATGATGGGAAAACAGTAAATATTGCTGGTAATCAAGCTTTAAAAGATGCGATTAATATATACAAGCAAATGGTTGATGCAGGAATTACAAAACAAGTATCTGGATGGGATGCATTTATAGCAGCATTCCAAAAAGGTGACGTTGCTACTGTGCCAAGTGGATGTTGGGTTTCATCTTCAATACAAGCTTCTGAAGACCAAAGTGGAAAATGGGCAGTAGCAGCTATTCCAAGAATGGCTTCAAATCCAAAATCAGTTAATGCATCTAACCTTGGGGGTAGTAGCTGGTATGTTCTAGATAAGGTTGGAAATTCAGATTTAGCTGCTGACTTTTTAGCAAGTACTTTTGCATCAGATGATGCTTTAATGAATGAGTTAGTTCCAGCAATTGGTTTAGTAAGTACGTTGAAATCTGCAAGTACAAGTGAAAATTATAGTAAGCCAATAAAATTTTATGGCGATCAACAAGTGTTTAAAGATTTATCAGCTTGGGCTGAAAAGGTTCCATCTGTAAACTATGGTCTTTACACATATCAGTTAGAAAGTGTTATGTCAGAAGGAATGCAGGCTATTGTTGGTGGAGCTGATATAGATGAAACTCTTCAAAAAACTCAAGCTCAAGCAGAAGCGGCTGTAAGTAAATAACAGAGATAAAATAACCGTAATTTGAAAAATATGAATTTGTAAAGGCTATTTGTTAAAAATCTAAATACATGTTTAGCAAATAGCCTTTTATAAACCTCAAAGGAGTTGAAAAAATGAAACGTAAAATTGGATCTGGTATTAACAGCAAAGAAAACTTTTGGGGATGGGTTTATGTAGCATTAGGTACGTTTTTAATAGGATTATTTGTGTTTTTACCAATGATACAATCTTTGATAATGTCACTACAATCAGGTAAAGGCAATAATTTGAAGTTTAGTGGTTTTAGTAATTATGTAAGAATGTTTTCTGATGCAACATTGATTAAAGCAGTTGGAAATACATTTGTATTTTTAATAGTCCAAGTTCCAATAATGATTATTTTAGCACTTATTATTTCTTCAGTTCTTAATGATAAAAAATTAAAATTTAGCGGTTTTTTTAGAACAGCAATTTTTTTGCCTTGCGTAGCATCCTTAGTTGGGTATTCAGTTATTATAAAGAGTATATTCGCATCAGATGGTTTAGTAAATAAACTACTTATTAATATTCATTTAATCTCGATACCAATTGAATGGATTACAGATCCATTTTGGGCTAAGATATTAATTATTATAGCTATAACTTGGAGATGGACAGGCTATAATATGATATTTTATTTGTCAGGCTTGCAAAATATTGATCATTCAATCTATGAAGCTGCAGAAATTGATGGGGCATCTCCATTTAAAAAATTCACATCTATAACAGTACCACTATTAAAACCTATAATATTATTTACAACAATCACTTCGACAATTGGTACATTACAGTTATTTGATGAACCTATGAATATAACAAAAGGTGGTCCAGCGAATGCAACAACTACCATTTCTAAATATATATATGATTTATGTTTCACATATACACCAGACTTTGGATATGCAACAGCAGTAGCTTATCTTGTTGTTATTATAGTAATAGTATTAGCTATAATTCAGTTCAAAATAGGAGGAGATAAGAATGACAAGTAAAATGAATAGAGTATTCAAATATATATTTTTAAGTGTAGCATCGTTTGTCTCCATATTTCCGTTTTTTTGGATGGTTATTAGTGCGACCAATAAATCAGTAGATGTGACAAGAGGAAAATTAATTCCAGGAAGTAGCTTTATGGAAAATTTAAATAATCTTTTTAAGCCAGAATTAGGCTTTGCTTCTTCCTTAGTTAATTCAGCAAAAATCGCAATTATAACTACAATTCTTGCACTTCTTGTTTCGTCTATAGCAGGGTATGGGTTTGAAATATTCAGAACAAAAGCTAGAGATAGACTATTTAACATTTTACTTCTGTCTATGATGGTCCCATTTTCAGCATTAATGATTCCATTATTCAAATTTTTCTCAAATTTAAAAAGTTCACCATTAAGCTTTCTTGGGGTAAATACATTATGGGCTGTAGTTTTACCTAGTGTTTGTACTGCATTTTTAATTTTCTTCTTTAGACAAAACACAAAGTCCTTCCCTAAAGAAATTTTAGAAGCAGCAAGAATTGATGGATTAGGTGAGGTTGGAATTTTCTTTAAAATATTTTTTCCAACTATGAGAACAACTTATGCAGCTGCAGCGATTATAACATTTATGGGCGCATGGAATGCTTATTTATGGCCATTGATTGCATTACAATCACCAGAAAAGAAAACTGTTTTACTTATAATTTCAAAGTTAGCATCAAGTTATTCTCCAGATTATGGGTTAATAATGATGGCTATAGTAATTACGACTTTACCAACTGCATTTGTATTCTTTGTTATGCAAAAACACTTTGTCGCAGGAATGACTGGTTCAATAAAATAAAATTTAATAGAAATAAAAATATAAGTATATATAAATTATGAATAATATAATTCATTAAATAATTAGAATCTGAAAAAATAAGAGTTTTATAAAATATTGGAGGTTAAGCTTGTGAAGAAGGAATTTCCTGTACTTAGTAGTAAAATAAATGGATTTTTGCATGGTGGTGACTATAATCCAGATCAATGGCTAAATTATCCCGAAGTATTAAAAGAAGATGTGCGGCTTATGAAACTTGCAAATTGCAATTGTGTATCAATAAACATATTTGGCTGGAGTGCAATAGAGCCGGAAGAAGGGAAATATAAATTTGATTGGTTAGATAAAATTATGAATGATATGGAAGAAAACAATATTCATGTAATTTTATCGACTCCAAGTGGTGCAAGACCTGCATGGATGTCAGAAAAATATCCAGAGGTCTTAAGAGTAAATAGTGATAGAAGTAAAAATCTTCACGGTCAGAGACACAATCATTGCTTTACTTCACCTGTTTATAGGAAAAAGACATATGAAATAAATAAAATTCTTGCTGAGAGATATAAAGATCATCCAGCGCTTATTATGTGGCATGTTTCTAACGAATATGGAGGAGAATGTCACTGCGATCTCTGTCAAGATGCTTTTAGAGAATGGCTTAAGAGAAAGTATAATAATAATTTAGATAAATTAAATGAGGCTTGGTGGACTGGTTTCTGGAGTCATAGATTTAACAATTGGTCACAAATCGAAAGTCCGTCTGAAAAGGGTGAAATGTTTGTTCATGGACATAATTTAGATTGGAAGCGGTTCGTTACAGATCAGACAATAGATTTTTATAAAAATGAAATTGCCCCCATAAGAGAAATAACACCTAACATACCTGTAACAGCTAATTTCATGGGCAATTATCCACGTATGGGCTTGTTCACAGGTTTAGATTATTGGAAGTTTGCAAAAGAAGTGGATGTTGCTACATGGGACAACTATCCTGCATGGCATAATGATTTTGAAAGTACTGAAGATCTTGCAGCTAATGTTAGTTTTGTGCATGATATATACAGGTCGTTAAAAGGTGGACAGCCGTTTTTAATAATGGAAAGTACTCCAAGTCTAGTAAATTGGCATGATACTAATAAATTAAAGCGCCCTGGAATGCATTTATTATCATCAATGCAAGGTGTGGCTCATGGAGCAGATTCTGTTCTATACTTCCAATGGAGAAAAGGAAGAGGAGCTTCAGAAAAATTCCATGGTGCTGTTGTAGATCATTGTGGACATGAGAATACAAGAGTATTTAGAGAAGTTACAGAAGTTGGAGAAGTCTTAAAAAATATTAAAGAAATTCAAGGGTCAATTAAAGAATCAGAAGTGGCCATAATATTTGATGTTGAAAACTTATGGGCTATTGATGATGCACAGGGACTAAAAAAATATAGAAAGGGCTATGAAGAAAGCTGTCAAGCAGCTCATAAAGTGTTTTGGGAAAATGGAATTTCAGTAGATATTATTAATATGGATTGTGATATATCAGATTATAAACTTGTGATAGCACCAATGCTATATATGATAAGAGCAAATGTTGCAGAAAGAATTAATGAATTTGTAAAGACAGGAGGAACTTTTGTAACTACTTATTTCAGTGGGATAGTAGATGAAAATGATCTCTGTTTCTTAGGAGGATTTCCAGGACCGCTTCGAGAAGTAACTGGAATCTGGTCAGAAGAAATAGATTCACTATATGATGATGAAGTGAATTATATAGAATTCAAAGATGATAAAATTAAAGAACTAAAGAGCCAATATGAAGTAAAAGATTACTGTGACTTAATCCATGTGGAAACAGCAAAAGTTCTTGGAGTGTATAAAGAAGATTTTTATGCTGATATGCCTGCGTTAACAGTTAATAACTATGGGGAGGGAAAAGCATATTATATTTCAGCAAGAACGGGAGCGGATTTTAACAATGATTTTTATTCAAGTCTTATTAAGGATTTAAATATTAAGAGTGTTATAGAGGGAGAATTGCCACAAGGTGTTACAGCTCAAATGCGTTCTAATAAAAATAATAAGTATACTTTCATTATGAATTTCACTGAAGAAGAAAAAAAGGTGGATTTAGGAGAAGAAATATATTTTGATATGCTTTCTGATGAAAAAATCAGTGGAAAAATCATATTAGATAAATATGGTCTAAAAATACTAAAGCAAGTTAATCATAATAAATTATTAGAATAAGAAAAATTCTTTATGTATATATGTTGCAATAATAAATTGACATTTAAAATTCTAATAAGACAAGTGTTTAGTTAAGGCCAGAATGTAGAAATTAAATTGTGATATATATTAAAAAATTAATATATTACCCCCAATTAAGATAAAATCACTATAAATAATTTAAAAGTTTGTAGTGATTTTATCTTATTTATAAGTGAGGTGAAAGAATGAAAATTAACAATGAATTAATTTAATGCTATACTATAAATAAACTAAATAGGTATAAATTAGATAAAATATTTTAAATAAATTATAAAATGTGAAAGGATAAGTTATTTATGGATAATAGTAAAATTTGTGTTGTAGGGTTAGGTGGAGTTGGAGGATATATTGGCTGTATGCTTGCAAAGCATTTTTCTAATGTTTATTTTTTAGCAAGAGGCAAAAGATTAGAATCAATAAAAAATAATGGTTTGAAATTATACAGTAATCTTCATGGAGAATTAAATGTACATCCTAAATTAGCAAGCGATAGCGCTGATGAAATTGGAATAATGGATTATATTTTTATATGTGTTAAACATTTTTCTTTGGAACAAGTATGTAAACAAATAAAACCGATGATTAATGAAAGTACTGTAATAATTCCATTAATGAATGGAGTTGGAGTATCTGAAAAAGTTAGAAAATTTATAAATAATGGCCAAGTTATGGATGGTTTAATATATATAGTTTCTGGGGCAGAAAAAGATTTTTCAATACATCATGCAAGTTCTTATTGTAAGATACATATAGGGTATGGCTTAAAAAACAATGATGAAGTAGAGAATGTATTAATTAGAATTCAAAAAATATTACAAGAAGCTGAAATCATTTGTAAAATAGAAGAAGATATAGAAGCTGCAATTTGGAGAAAATATATATTAAATTGTGCTTATAACGTAATAACTGCTTATTATAACGCAACAACAGCAGAAATTATAAAAAATGATGAAGCAATCAAGCAAACTAAAATATTACTAAAGGAAGCTTGTGCTGTAGCTCGTAAATTAAAAATTAATATTTCTGATGATTTAGAAGAAGAACATTTTTATCACTTAATGAATAAGCAAGCTGGAGAATCAACAAGTTCATTAAAAAGAGATATTGAGGCAGGAAGGCAAAATGAATTAGAGGTCTTTTCTGGAAAGTTAATTGAACTAGCTTTAAAATGTCAAGTAGAAGTTCCGATGAGTCAATTTTTCTATAGAGAATTAAAGAAAAAAGGTTAAGAATTATAGAATGTGTTTTATTACTAAAAAACTATAATATGTTGTATTTGAAACTTAATATATTCTAGAAAGTTTAATTCATAAGAGATTACTCCAAACTATTTGGCGATTCAAAGCAAATAATTTTATAAGGAATGAATTATACTATTTAGAACTTATATACAACATATTATAGTTTTTAAATTTTTATTCTTTAGCAATTTATATTCAAGTTAAATCTGTGGACGTTGTGCCCCTTGAGGACATAAGTTATGGAAAAGGCTGGTTCAGAAAGTTATGGCTCGCAAAGAGAATAAAAAAAGAAAATATATTCGCCTGCATAAAATAATATTCTTATATTTAGAATAGTTCAGTATTGTAGCATAGCTACTATTTTTATAAATGCATAGCTGCCGTTTCTGATGTACAGATTTTTCCTACATAATTTAATTCTCTATAAATTCCTTTTGAGCAGGTATTGTTACTCTTACAGTAGTTCCTTTACCTAGTTCACTGCTGATCGAAATGCCATAGTCATCTCCATATAGAAGTTTAATTCTATCATTAACATTTTGAATACCAATACTTGTGAAATGTTCATGCTTTTTAGAGGAGTCATTAAGAATTTTTTTGACTTCTTCAGCTGTCATGCCTACGCCATTATCTATGATTTCACAAATTAAATTTTGATTTTGTTCATTTACAAACACATGTATAGACCCATTATTTCGTTCATTAAAGCCATGAAAAAATGCATTTTCAATGAAAGGTTGCAAAATTAATTTTGGAATTACATAGTTTTCACAATTTGGCATTACGAAAAAATTTACATTAATATTATCTCCATAGCGCATATGATTAATTAAAACATAGTTATTTAAATTTTCTATTTCTTCTTGTATTGTTATCATTTCATTTTTATTACTAATAGTATTTCTAAGAAGCGATATAAATGCATCTATAGTTTGTATGGACTTTTCTGTGCTCCCTTGCCACATAAGCCACTTGATTGAAGCTAAAGTATTGTAAATAAAGTGTGGATTAATTTGCATTTGCAAAGCATGTATTTCGGCTTTTCTCTTTTCTTTCTGCATTTTTATCTGAGCATGAACATAATTATTTAAACCATCTAGCATATAATTAAAATTAGCTGATAGTTCACGAACTTCATAGCTTCCGACAACAGGAATATGATTATTGAAATCACCATGAATTATTTTAGGCATAACTTTAACAAGAGCTGAAATTGGTTTTGTCGTTCTTCGTATTACAAAGAAAGTAATAGCAATGAATATTGATGCAATTAATATGCTTACTGCTATAATTTCAGAAGAATCATATATCTCACTTAACACTATATTTTTATCAATAGTACCAACTATATTAAAATTGTAAGTTGATAAATGCTTTGATAATATTGCCACATCAGAAGAGCCTAATTTAGTGTTAACGTACTTTAGGTTATTATTTAAAATAACATTTGATATATTATATAAATCTAAATTCTTCGTCCCTATTTTTGAGGAAAGGCTAGAAGAAACAATGGTACCATCACTTGATATAATAGAAATACTATTTCCATTACCTACAAAATAATCATAATATTTATGAAATGTATGCTCGCTGATAAGTACATATACAAATCCATAGGGCTCTCGTGTAAGTTTGTCACATAAAACCTTTATGGCCACAATGGTACTAGAGTTCTTTGTAAGTTTTGTAAAGCCATGATCTAAGTATTGATATAAAACAGTATTTTTATTATCTAATGCTTTTTTAGTAAAGCTGCTATTTAAAACTTCATTAGTATCTATAATAAGGCGGTCATAATCACTTGCTACATAAGTATTACCATTAATGCCCACAGCTAGTACAGTGATATCATAAAGATCTTTATCAGGGATCATTTTATGGAAGCCTGTAAACATATTATATAAAGTTCGATAATTCTGTTGTGGTGTGAGGTCCTTTTCTGATAAATATCGCTGAAAATCTGGGATATAATCAATCGCATTCATAATATTGATTGTATTATCATTAAACGTATTGAGTTCATTGCTTATTTGTGTTAAAACTTTATAATTTGATTTGCTGAAAGTATCAGCAAGTGTATCTTTTGAAATTTTAATCGTAATAATTCCTATTGAAATAGATACTAAAATAACGCTTATAAGAACAACTGAAGCAACTCTAAAAAACAGGCTCGTAGAATGTATTGATTTTGATAATTTTAGCATAATGAAAAGTCCTTTCCTTTGTTACTATTATTAATATCTTTTTTTTCTAAAAGCGCTAGGAGTGAGTCCGGTAAATTTCTTAAAAACTTTACAAAAGTAACTTTGATCTGAGTAACCAACCATTCCACTTATATCTGAGATAGGAATATCTTGTTTTAAAAAATCACAAGCTTTTTGTATTCTAATTTTATTAAGAAATTCATTAAATCCCTCTTCATTATAAGAACTAAAGTAAGCTGATAAGTATGAATAATTAAAATTAAATAGCTTAGATACATTAGTTAAAGTAAGTTGCTCGTCGTAATGATCATGAATGTATTGAATAATTTTATTGATCATATGTGAATTTATTTTATTTTCATATGTGTCTATTATTTGTTTAAAGCGATTTAAGAGAGAATTATAGGCCACAAGTAAGTCTTCAGAATATTTAGTGTTATCTATGTCATGAAAGCACTCTTGCTTTAAGGAATTTAGCTTATCTAAATCGAAATTTAAATATTCTAAAGAAGTAATCACATTATAAAAAGAATTTTGAATTAATGCTTTTAATTCAAATTCTGTAAGAGATCTTTGATCAATAGCATTTGTAACATATATTGTTAGCATTTCGAACGCATTCTGAAATTGCATTATAGAAATTGATTCTGAAAAACGCTTAAAATTAAATTTTTCTATTAGCGATGGTGTTTTGAAGTTGGAAGAACACATTAAAGAAACATTTTTGTTGTAAAAATATTGCTGAGTTAACACTAAGAATTCCTTTTCGTATATGTCTTTAATATTTCTACTAGAATAGAAGAAGTTGCTTAATACAAAAAATGCTTCTTTAAAACTATTTGAAACTATTTCTGAAATATTTTCTAGCTTACTAAATAGAGAATTATAATTTTTATCATCAAAATTTAGAATCACAACTATGATTTCGTTTTCAATATTGGCAATTTGTATATTATAATTGGAATTTGATCCTTCTAAAGAAAATTCATTGCCGATTTCTGAAATTGTAAAATCAATAATTTCATGGCGTTTGTTATAATTATCATATATTTTCTTTGCGTTTAAACCAAATAAGCAAAATGATTGAAAAGTAAATATTGTATCAAAATAGTTAAAGTCAGGATCATTGTCAAAACCTGATATAAGTCGATTCAAGGAGCTATTAGTGAGACTTAAAGAGTTCCCTTCTAAAGTATTTCTTTTCATTTTAATTGAAATCTTTTTTAGAGTACTTAATAACTCAGAAGGATTTAGAGAAGGTTTTAAAATATAATCAACAGCACCATTTTGAAAAGATGATTTAACATATTCAAAATCGCTATAACTACTTAAGATAATAATTCTTATCTTAGGGTATTTGTCTTGCACAAATTTAGCTAATTCAACGCCATTTATTTGGGGCATTACAACATCAGAAATTATAATGTCAGGAATATCCTTTTTTATCATTTCGAGAGCTTCTTGACCATTAGAAGCCTGTCCTATAATTTGAAAGCCTTCTTTTTCCCAATCAATCATATGAGTTATGCCTTGCCGCATAATAAATTCATCATCAACAACTAAAATTTTACTATATTCGTTCAATAGTTAGCACCCCTATTCTAAAATTACCACAAGATAGATAAATATTGCTTAATACTGATTATACCTTATAGATTAAAGGTTTTCAATTAAACAATAAATTACTTTAGTAAAGTTTAGTAAAATATAATTGATTTTTTACTAAAAAGATAATAAAATGAAACTATAAATTTAGTTAATAGCATAAATCTAACATCAGAAGATAGGATAAATCAAAGAAGTAATGTAATTGATTACTAAGTAAGGTGTCCTAATAATATTAGCCCATAATTTTTTTATTCTCATATATGTTAAGTATTAATTAAATGTGACTTTATAAAAGGGTTGCATTTAGTTAATACGATTAACAACTTTAATTTAAAAAAGCAATAACTCTACAAGGTGAAAGTGAGGTAAGAGTATGATTAATAATAAGCCGTCATTAGATTGGCTAGAAAATCCAGAAATATTTAGAGTTAATAGAATAGATGCTCATTCCGATCATTGGTTTTATGAAAAATTTGAGGATGTTAAACTAGAAGACGTCATGCCTCTCAAGCAAAATTTAAATGGAAAATGGAGATTTTCATATAGTGAAAATCCATCATTAAGAATTAAAGAGTTTTATAAGGATGATTTTGATATAAAGGGATTTGATTATATTGAAGTTCCAGGTCATATTCAGCTTCAAGGATATGATAAATGTCAATATATTAATACTATGTATCCTTGGGAAGGTCACGATGAATTAAGACCACCTCATATTTCAAAAACATATAATCCGGTGGGAAGCTATGTAACATTTTTTGAAGTTAAAGATGAACTCAAAAATAAGCAGACTTTTATTTCTTTTCAAGGTGTTGAAACAGCATTTTACGTATGGGTAAATGGAGAATTTGTAGGATATAGCGAAGATACATTTACACCATCAGAATTTGATATTACTGATTATTTAAGAGAGGGAGAAAATAAACTTGCGGTTGAGGTTTATAAAAGGAGTAGCGCAAGTTGGATAGAAGATCAAGATTTCTGGAGATTTTCAGGCATCTTTAGAGATGTATATTTATATGCAGTTCCAGAAACTCATGTAAATGATATATTTATAAAAACAGATTTATATGACGATTTCAAAAACGCAAAGCTAAATGCTGAACTTAAAATGATTGGAAATTCAGAAACAACAGTTGAAACATATTTAGAAGATAAAGAAGGAAATAAAATAGCTATATCTGAAAAGATTCCGTTCTCTGATGAGTTGACTTTATATTTAGATGCGCAAAATATAAGCTTATGGAGTGCAGAAGAGCCTAACTTATACACACTTTATATTTTAGTAAATAAAAAAGATGGTAATTTAATTGAGGTTGTAACTCAAAAGATAGGGTTTAGGCACTTTGAAATGAAGGATAAAATTATGTGTCTAAATGGAAAGCGTATTATCTTTAAAGGCGTAAACCGTCACGAATTTAGTGCAAGACGTGGACGCTCAATTACGAAAGAGGACATGTTGTGGGATATTAAGTTCTTGAAACAACACAATATTAATGCTGTTAGAACATCACATTATCCAAATCAAAGCTTATGGTACAGGCTTTGCGATGAATACGGAATATATTTAATAGATGAAACAAATTTAGAAAGCCATGGTTCATGGCAAAAAATGGGGCAGATTGAACCATCATGGAATGTGCCAGGAAGTCTTCCACAGTGGCAGGCAGCAGTTTTAGATCGAGCATCATCAATGGTTGAAAGAGATAAAAATCATCCATCTGTCCTTATTTGGTCATGTGGTAATGAATCTTATGCGGGTGAAGATATTTACCAGATGTCTGAATACTTTAGAAAAAAAGATCCTTCACGTTTAGTGCACTATGAAGGGGTAACTAGATGTAGAGAATTTGATGACACGAGCGACATGGAAAGTAGAATGTATGCAAAGGCAGCAGAAATAGAAGAATATCTTAATGATAATCCAAAGAAACCTTATATCAGCTGCGAATACATGCACTCAATGGGTAACTCAACTGGTGGAATGATGAAATATACAGAACTTGAAGACAAGTACTCGATGTATCAAGGTGGATTTATTTGGGATTATGGCGATCAAGCTTTATATAGAAAACTTCCAGATGGAAAAGAAGTTCTAGCTTATGGAGGAGACTTTACAGATCGTCCAACAGATTATAATTTCTCTGGAAATGGTTTGATTTATGCAGATAGAACTATATCGCCTAAAGCACAGGAAGTTAAGTATCTATATCAAAACGTAAAATTAGAACCAGATGCAAAAGGGGTGACTATTAAGAATCAAAATCTTTTTGTTAATACCGATAAATATGATTTATACTATATCGTTGAAAGAGATGGAAAACTAATAAAAGATGGTTATCTAAATGTATCTGTAGCTCCAGGTGAAGAAAAATATATAGAACTTCCAATAGAAAAGTATAATTTTCTTGAAGAAATTGTACTTACAACCTGCTTAAGATTGTCACAAGCTACACTTTGGGCAGAAGAAGGATATGAAGTAGCATTTGGACAAAAGATTATTAAAGAAAAATCAGATATGAACAATCATAATTCAGAGTCTAAAATGAATATCATTCATGGAGATGTAAACATAGGGGTTCACGGAAAAGACTTCAAGGTTATATTCTCTAAACAAGAAGGCGGAATTGTATCCTTGAGATATAACAATAAGGAATTTATAACGAGAACTCCTAAAACTTTCTATTGGAGAGCAACAACAGATAATGATAGAGGAAATGGACATGAATTTAGATGCAGTCAATGGCTGGCTGCTACCATGGGGCAGAAGTATGTGGATTTTTCAGTTGAGGAATTTGATGAGAAAATTAAATTATATTATACTTATCAATTGCCAACAGTGCCATCTACTAATGTTAAGATAACTTATGAAGTATCTGGAGAAGGAATAATTAAAGTAAATGTTAAGTATAAAGGGGTTAGAGAATTGCCTGAACTGCCTGTACTAGGAATGAATTTTAAATTATTAGCCGAGTTTAATTCATTTAGCTGGTATGGAATGGGGCCGGAAGAAAACTATATAGACAGATGTGAAGGTTCAAAACTTGGAATATATGAAAGTGCACCAATAGAAAATCTATCAAGGTATTTATTACCACAAGAATGTGGTAATAGAACAGGTACAAGATGGGTAATAGTTAAAAACAATAAGAATGAAGGTCTTAAATTTACTTACGATAAAGTTCCATTTGAATTTAGTGTTTTACCATACAGCAACATGGAATTAGAAAATGCACTTCACATGGAGGAATTACCATCTGTTAATTTTACTCATGTGAATATAATAGGTAAACAAATGGGTGTTGGAGGAGATGACAGCTGGGGAGCACCAGTATTACCTGAATTCTGTATCGATTCAAGTAAGGATTTAGAATATAGTTTTATAATTTCTAAAATATAATACGCAGATATAGGAACTATAGATATCCAAAACAAAACTTAGACTTATGCAATAATTTACCGAAAGGACAGGTACTCTGTTGTTTCGGTTACTAAGAATAAGTTGAGGCTTTCTAACATCATAAGTTGCACCATTTCAGCATGCTCCCGAGACAAGCTCGTGACAAGCAAAAATGGAACAACTTATGATGAAGAAATGCCTGCAACATATTCTTTAATGTAACACTGCACAAAAGAGTACCTGTCCTTTCTGATATAGCAGATTTTTCAAGCTATAAGTATATCTCACCGAAATCATAAATATTTTGATTCCGAAAAGCTATGAAAATATCGCTGAAGGTTCTAAGCAGCTGGTTGTGCGCACCTTAGCATGCTCCAACTTTCAGTTTGACAAGCTAAAATGGAACAATCTACAGCTAAGAAACTTTAACAGCTCATTTTCAAATGTTTTCTACACAAATATATTTATGATTTCTAGTGAAGATATGAAATTAGATTTTTAGCGACTTTGTAAATATGTTAATCTAATAAATCGAATTCTTAAATTGTTTATCTATATAGATAAGCCAATTATAAGTTAGATTTATACTATGAAATATATCCCAACTAGAAATGGGTAATATACTTTTGTGGAATGTTTCATTGGTAATTTTGATGGATGTGATTCTTTGGCTATAAGTTGTTCCAAATGTGCTAGTTCAAAGCTTGTTCTTTGAGGCTAGCACTTTGGGTGCAACTTTATAGCCTTAGAATCACCCATCAGAATTACCTAGAAACTGGAACAAAAGTATGTTATTCATTTCGGCGAGTTATATGCATAAGTTCAGGTCTTAGTTGGTTTATCTATAAAATGTTATAAATTATATAAATGAAAATATCTATTAGATAAACATCGGTTAAGAGATTCTAGAAGTATATATCTATTAAGTAAAGAAAAAATAGGATACTCATAAAAGCATCCTATTTTTTGTATCATATAAGTTTATCATAATTTTATTAATTAGGATAAACTAAGTTTTTTTCAGTTATATTTAATAAGATATCGTTAAGAAATTTATTTGCTAAATATTTTGCCATTGGTAAATTCATATCTAAATAGTTTCCACAATCTTTTGCAGAAGCGCCAGGAATATCTCCTTCAAATTCAGCCATAAATTTATATAGTTCTGTAAGTAGAGGAACTATATCTTTAGATTTATAATCACCATGTAAAATTAAATAAAAGCCTGTCCTACATCCCATTGGTCCAAAGTAAACTGTTTTATCTGCATAATCTTTATGATTTCTTAAGAATGTAGCAGCTAAGTGCTCAATTGCATGCATCTCTGCTGTATTCATAGTTGGCTCAAAGTTTGGTCTAGTCATTCTAATATCAAAAGTTGTAAGAACTGTATCACCAAACTTATCTTGTCTTGAGACATATACACCAGGAAGTAATTCTAGGTGATTAATTGTAAAACTTGCTATCTTCTCCATTAACGTCACTCCTTAATATAATTTAGAATAAATGCTCAATAATATACTATAATAGTTACATCTATTAGAACTTTATTTAAATTCATTTCTATTAAATTTTAACACTTGTAATTCTTATTATCAATAATATGCTTATATATTAGATAATTGTTAAGAAAACCATAAGAAATATTATATGAAGAAGAACTTATAATTAATAGAGAAAAATATGATACTTTTAAATGACCAAAGACGATATCAGTGATATTATTTTGATAAAGAATGAAAAACAATAAGCGATAGAAATTATAAATTTAGAATATCATTTGTAGGAATTTGAAAGGAGAAAAAATGAATTATTTAGCGCACATATATCTCGCAGATAATAGCGAAGAAAATATGTTAGGAAATTTCTTAGGGGACTTTGTAAATAAGTCTTTGGAAAATGAATTTGAACAATCCATAAGACAAGGGATTATTATGCATAAAAAGCTTGATACTTTTACGGATTCACATCCAGACTTCATGAGGAGCAGAAAAAGAATTTCAAAAAATAATAGACGCTTGGCAGGTGTATTGATTGATATATTTTATGATCATTTCTTAGCTAAAAATTGGAAGGATTATTCCTCAATATCATTAGAAGAGTATGCTGATAATTTTTATAAGATACTTAGAAAGTTTTCTTACTGTCTGCCAGATAAGTTATTAAGAAGGATGAATTATATTATAGAAGAAAACTGGCTCCTTTCTTACAGAGATATACATGGCATTCAAACAGCAGTTGATAGGATTGCTACAAGATTTGCTAACACAAGGCACCCATTAGTAAATCCTATAGAGGAATTAATTAATAATTACGAAGGTCTTGAAAGTGACTTTAAATGTTTTTATCCTCATGCAATTGATTATTCAAATAAACTTAAAATAATTCTTTGATGGAACAATTTATAGTAGTTAGAGTTAATGTAGAGTATACAATATATTTTGGATATTAAACTAATATATTGTATATTTTTATGTTTAGAATATTCTAGTCTACAATAGGAAAACATAATTTTATTGAAATACTAAACTCTAAACATAGGTAATTTAAGGGTAGAGGAATGGTTTTATATTTTTAAGATGATCCATTATATGCGAGGATATTCAAAAATTAAATATTTTAATAAGAATATTTAAAAAAATATAGGCGATTAAAGACAAAAAATATAGTATTATATGAAAATCGTGTTATAATATTGCTTGTGAAATATAAAAGGAGGTGCCCTTATGAATAATAAATTGTCCAAAGATGCATATGGCGGTGTAGCTGGTAAGAACTATGTTCCATACATTTCTAATGGTTCTAAGTCGGGTGGAAACGTTTCGGTTTTAATTATTGGTATTATATTGGCTGTTCTATTTGCAGCATCAACGGCCTACTCGGGAATGAAATCAGGACTTACAGTTGCTGCTGGTATACCGGGATCTATAATAGGGTCTGGGTTTATAGCTGTATTTGCAAAGCAAAAAGGTATACTTGGTAAAAATTTAGTTCAAGGTATGTCAAGTGGTGGAGAATCTGTTGCTAGTGGTGTAATATTCGTATTACCAGCAATTCTTTTAATCGGCTCTAAAGTTAGTTTCATAGAAGGTTTTTCTGTTGGAGCAGCTGGAGTTTTATTTGGTATAGGAATAGCTTCTCTTGTTTACAATTACTTAATTGTTGAAGAACATGGAAAATTAATGTATCCAGAATCAATGGCTATATCTGAAACACTTGTTGCTTCAGAAGGTGCTGGAGAATCAATGAAGTTCATGGGAATTGGTTTTGGAATAGGCGGTATTATAACTGTTATAACAAGTTCATTTTTGAATTTAGTTAACAATGTTATAAGTTATGTAAATGAGTCGTTTTATAAGTGGAAATTTGAAGTTGAAGTTAATCCTCTACTATTAGGAATAGGATTCATAGTTGGTATGGAGGTTTCTTTAACCATGTTTGCTGGAGCTATACTAGCTAACTTTGGTATTATGCCATTAATAGGATACTTCTCAAGTCTTGGAAGAGATGGAGGATCTGTATGGAATAATCCTAATGTTGCTATAAATGCTATGCAAGTTAAAGATATAGCTGGTAGCTATGTAAAATATATAGGGGCAGGAATGATGCTTTCTGGTGGTTTAATAGGCGCTATAAAACTTATTCCTACTATAATATCTTCTATAAAAGAAACTCTTAATGCTAAAGCTTCAAATAGTGGAAAGAGTTCATCTGTTGAAAATATGATACTACTTGGTGGTATAATATTAGGATTTGTAGGTGGTTTTGTAGCATCTAATGGTAATATAGTAATGGCAATACTTGCTTCTATTTTATCATTATTCTTATCATTATTATTTGTTATAGTTTCTGGTCGTTTGACTGGTACTATAGGAACATCAAATCTTCCTGTATCAGGTATGACTATAGCTTCTATAGTTATTGTGACATCATTATTTGTTGTAATGGGATGGAAGAGCCCTGAAAGCAACAAATCACTACTTTTATTTGGAACATTTATTGTTACTGCTATATCAGTAGCTGGAGGGTACTCACAATCTCAAAAGGTTACTTTTGTAATAGGTGGAGACAAAAGAGAAATGGAAAAGTACTTTGCAATAGCTGGAATTTTAGGTGTTGCAGTGGTTGTTGGTACTATATTATTACTTTCAGATCAACTTGCAATGACTGGTGATAATGTTCCATTTGCATTACCACAAGCTAATTTAATGTCTACACTAACTGCTGGAATAATGTCAGGACAATTACCTTGGGTAATGGTAATTGCTGGTGTTGTTATGGGACTTGTTTTGTTTATGTTAAACCTTCCTATAATGGCAGTTGCTATAGGATTCTATTTACCTATATCTACAACTACTATAATATTGGCAGGAGCGCTAGTACGTCTATTTATAGAAAAGAATTCTAAATCTGAAAAGGAAAAAGAAGCTAAAGTTTCAAATGGTATAAGTTTATCTTCTGGACTAGTTGCTGGAGGTTCTATTCTTGGACTTGTAGGCATAATATTCCAAATATCAGGTCTTGTAGGTGGAGCTGAGCCAAGTGGATTTGCTGCTTCTAATGGAATGGCATTCATATTACTAATAGTTTTAGTAATAGCAACTGCAGTACCAATTCTAAAGAGTAAGGTAAAAGATGCTGGAAAATAATAAAGATGTTTTAGAGTTAGTATATAAAATATCTGATGATTTAGAGTATGAAGTGGATAAAAATAATATTGTGACTATACTTTTAAAACAAGACCATAAGGTCCAAAGGTTCTTTAGAAAACTTAAATTCAGAATTCCAGAGTATAAAAAGATTACTTTAGATGAATATGGAAGCTGGATATTATTTCAGATAGATGGAAAGAAAAATGTGAAGTACATAGGAGAAAGTTTAGAAGGAAAATATGGTGATAAGGTTCATCCGCTTTATGAGAGATTATTATTATTTTTAAATCATATCGATGTTAATTGTCACTATATAGAAAAAGTTGATTTTCAAAATTAAATATGACATTTTATTATACTTGTCATAAATTATAATATATAAAATTAAAACCATAGAGAGTTGAGTTTCTCTATGGTTTTAATTTTTTGTATACATTCTAGAAAGGGCCAAGTAAATATTTTGAATATTATAATGAAGCTAATAATCTATCATTATATATTGGACAATGCACCAATGAATAGTAGAGTTTTTATTTTAGTGATGTCAAGCAATCTGTTTCTTATTTGTTAATATAAAATTGAATATGTGTGAGTCTAAAGAGATGTATTAGAATAAAAGACTATTTCTAAATTCTAATTTGACTATAGTTAAAATTTGTATTATATTAAAAGTAGATGGAAAACTTTAATAAATTGGTAATAAAAAATTAAAAGTGTTAACAAATTCATTATTTGGGGGGCTATAAGTGAAAGAAATTAATATGAAATATGGAAGAGATAAAATGGAGGCTTTTATTGAAGAAAAAAATCTTTTGGAGATAATTGAAAGCAACGATTTTAAGAAGAGTAAGACAGAAGATGAAATTATAGCTGAGGCATTGTATAATCCTATTGACAGCGAAAGACTTAAAGATATTGTACATGAAGGTGAAAAAGTTTGTATAATAATTTCAGATATTACAAGAAGTTGGCAAAAGCCATATAAATTTTTATATAAAATCGTAGAGGAACTAAGTGAAGGCGGAGTTAAAGACGAAGATATTATATTTTTATCTGCTCAGGGTACTCATAGAAAACAGACAAGAGAAGAACATGAAATACTTCTTGGAGAAAAGCTATCAAAAAGATTTGAAGTTTATGATCATGATTGCTTCGATGAAGAAAATATGACATATCTAGGGGATACAAGCTATGGCACTCCTGTTATGCTAAATAAAAAAGCTGTTGAATGTGATCATATAGTTATTACAGGAGCAATAGTTTATCATTTTCTTGTAGGATGGTCAGGAGGGAAAAAATCTATACTTCCTGGTATTGCATCATTTAAAACAATATCAGCAAACCATTCACTTTCATTGAATGATGGATTTGGAAGCGGGACAAGAGAGAGTGTGTGCTCAGGCAATATTATAGAAAATCCAGTACATGATGATATGATGCAAGCAGCTGCAATGGTAAAACCAACATTTATGTTTAATGTAGTCATGGGACCTGATGGAAATATAGCAGGTGCGGTTGCTGGAGACTATATAACGGCTCATGAGGCAGGAAGAAAATTGGTGGATAGTATTGACGGTGTCAATATAAGGAGTAAATCAGATATAGTTATTGCAAGTGCGGGAGGGGCACCAAAAGACATAAATCTTTATCAATCAATAAAAACTTTGATAAATGCCAAAGAAGCAGTTGTAGAAGGAGGTACTATTATAGTACTTGCTGAGTGTAGTGAGGGAATTGGAGAAATTAAAGATATTAATGATATGATATTAAATTTTGACAATATGCTTGATAGAGAAAGAGATCTTAGGGAGAATTATACTATCTCAAAATATGTGGGATACTTCTTTTGCGAAACAGGAGAAAAGTATAGGTTAATTTTAGTTTCAGAAATTGATCCTGATTTGCTGAAAAATACAAAAATTATTGTTGTTAGAACGTTGGAGGAGGCACTTAAAATTTCTTATGATAATAATCAAAATAAAAATCTTACGATTAACCTTATGCCTCATGGAGCGACTACGCTTCCCAAATTAGTTTAAAATAGTATTGGTCATAAATTGTGAAATATTTAAAGAAAAGCACAACTATTCATTATATGGAAGTTAGTGCTTTTTTCTTGTATAAGGTTAAAATCCAATAAATATAAATACTTTTTTAGCAAGAAAAACACAAAGGTAATATACCGAAAGAATAAGCATAAGAATTCACATATTTATATAAAATATGCTATAGTTCATAAGAATATTTACAAATATGAGCCTGCGTAGATGTGAAGATTTTACCAAATTTTTAAGGAGAATAAGAGAATGGGGAAGAAAAACTAATTTAATGTATCATCACAGCATATATGAGGTTTGTTGACGGTTACTAAAAGTGCTATAATTATGTATAACAGGGGATGACAAAGGGGGAAAGGGTTGTAACAACCGACGGTATTATGAAAAATAAGGTTTTAGCACTTATATTAGCAACAGTAATCACTACAAGTAGTTCAATAGCTGCTTTTGCAGCACCTGATAATGCACAGTTGGATGCTTCAAGACAGAAATATGCTGAAATAGAAAATAACATAAAAGATATTGAAAATAAAATTTATGATTTAGATACTCAGATGGAGCCATTACAAGCAACTGTGGATAAAAATAAAATAGAGATAGATAATATTAATAAAATTACTGAGAAGACAAAAAAGGATATTGAGCAATACAAAAAAGACATTAATGATTTAGATCTAGCTTTAGGACAAAGAGTTAAAGTTATGTATGCATCAGGAGATTTGGAATTTAATTACTTAAATTTTGTTGTTAACTCTGATTCAACAACTGAATTTTTCTCAAGACTACAAGCTGTTAGTAAGATTGTAGGGAAAGACAAGTCTTACATAGAAGATATCAATAACAAGAAAAATGAATTAAATGCTAAAATAAAGTCATTAGACGATAAAAAAGCAGAAATTAGCAAGCTTAACAAAGAGACACAAGATAATTTAAATCAGCTATCGCAAAAAAAGAAAGAAGAAGAACAATTAGCTAATCAGGCTAAGGCAGAAAAAAGTAAATTTGATGAACAGTATTTATCACAACTTGAAAGAGAAGCTGTAAAGTATCAATTTGATGTAATTGATAGTTCAAATAGTTCATCAACAGAGATTCAAGGAGCAGTGAACCAGTTAATTAGTATTAGGGATAGTCAAATTAAGAGCCCAATTGTTACTAAGGAAATTAATGATAAAATAGAAAAAGGAAAGGCAGCCGCGGCTAAAAAGAAGCAAGAGGAAGATAGGATTGCTGCAGAAAGTGTAAAGCAATCAGTAGTAGCTTCAAATGTACAATCAAGCGTCAAATCAAAGAGTAGTCAGAAATCAAGTTCATCTGTAGCTGCGCCATCTGGAGGTAGTGCACAAGCAGTTCTTAATGAGGCATATAAGCATTTAGGAGCATCTTATGTATGGGGAGCAACAGGACCAAGTACATTTGATTGTTCAGGATTTACAGAATATGTTTATGAGCATGCTACAGGGATAGATATTTCAAGAACAACTTATACACAGATTGATGTTGGACGACCTGTTAGTGAGGATCAACTTCAACCTGGAGACTTAGTGTTCCCTCATGCTGGACATGTTGGAATATATGTTGGAAATGGACAAATGATTCATGCGCCACAAACAGGTGATGTTGTTAAGGTTGGTCCAGTATATAACTTTTACGCAGCAAGAAGAATACTTTAAAAAAGCTTTTATATTGGATTAGAGTATAATATAAAACATAAATCAATTTAGAATATATGATAAGGATAGAAACTTGGTGATTCTATCCTTATTGTTTTTTATTCTATAGGAACTGCTCATGACGGCAAAGCCTTAACAAAGTATACTGAGAATATTGGAAAGCACAATACGTAACATAACCACAGTTGCCTGCCAAGTTTTTCTCACATGAGTTCGAAAAGGCAGATGCGTGAAAAAAATCTTCGGCTTCACAGTCGCCTGTGATTTTTTATGCTAATATGCATTATTGAAATAATTGCATAAAAATTATATATTTAAGTCAGAACGGGAGGGATTTATATGAGAATAGACTACAAATATTTATATATTTTCATAGCTTTATTTTTAACTGAAGTATATATTGGAGTTTTCATACATGATAATATAATTAGACCTTTTATTGGAGATGTATTAGTTGTATGTTTAATTTATTTTTTTATTGGAGTGTTTACTAAGAAGGTTTCACCAATACAGGTTTTCATATTTGCTTGCTTAATTGAGATTGGCCAGTATTTTAATTTGGCTTCTCTTTTGCACATGGAAGATTTTAAAATAGCTAAGATAATTATTGGATCAACTTTTGATTTTTATGATATAATTTCGTATTTTATAGGAGCAATTCTTATATTTATATATAAAGCCATAGAAAAAATAAACTGTAAAAATTAAATAAATATTTTAGAGAAAAAATATAACTGCCCACTAAATTGTGGACAGTTACATTTAAACATTTAGTTAATTTAATAGTGTTATTTTGGAGTTCTTTTTAAAGTTGTATGGTCATATTTCCCTATGAATAGAGGGACTTTTTCAACATCAACATCACTATTCTCAAGACCAAACCATTTGGTTGGAGAAACTGTATATCTTTTTATGAATAATTTTGCTTTAAGTATGAATTCTTCCCAGAAATTTAAATCTGTTTCATACGAAAGCTGCTCTTGAATTAAAAGAAAACGGAAATCACCGACTTTTCTATCTGGCATAGTTGTATAGTTTCTAGATTGAATCTTTATTTCACCATTTTCAACTAACTCAGTTGAAATTTGTCGTAGAAAGACATTCAATTTTTGTTCTACTCTGAATCCAAGTCTTATTTGAACCCTTACAATATATAATGTTCCCAGAGTATCTACTGAATATTCTGCTACATAAGGCTCATCAGTAACAGCGATATTAACAAACCAATAAACATCTGCTTTTTTAGGTCTTTTGTCTAAAATAGAATACATTATTTTTCTTTCGATTTGTTCAGGATCATGGCTGCTGGTTAAACATACAAGATTTGTTGTATACTTAGGACGATCACTATCTTGGCGCAATTGATTAAGTTGGGTCTTATAATTTTCAATTGGCACATGTTCTAATAAACGCATCTTAATATAATAACCTTTGATCCAAATGTACATAATGCTTAAGATTGCAAAAGCAATTAAAGCAGCAATAAATCCTCCGTGAGTGAATTTGATAATATTTGCAATGAAGAAAGAAAATTCAAATGCACTAAAGAAAACAAGAATCAATACGGCAACAATGAGTGGTGTTTTTTTCTTCAGTAAATAGTTAAATAAAAGAATAGTAGTCATTAACATAGTAACCGTAATTGATAATCCGTAAGCTGCTTCCATCCTTGCAGAATTTCCAAAGTAGAGAACAATTCCGATACAGACAATCCATAAAAATCTATTAATCGAAGGTATGTAAAGTTGTCCCTTAGTACTGGATGGATACATAATATGTAATCTTGGAAATAAATTTAGTTTGATTGCTTCAGAAACAAGAGTAAAAGAGCCCGAAATTAGAGCCTGTGAAGCAATAATTGCAGCTAAAGTTGAAAGTATTATACCAAAAATTAAAAAGGAAGACGGAATCACTTGAAAAAATGGGTTTAAGCCTTCCATATTAGTAAAAGTTGGATTATTCCTAGCTGATAGTAACCAGGCTCCTTGGCCAAAATAATTCAATAGCAAACATATTTTAACAAATGGCCAAGAGCCATAGATGTTATATTTACCAACATGCCCGAGATCTGAGTAAAGAGCTTCTGCACCTGTTGTTGCTAAAAATATGCTGCCAAGTATGAAAAAACCTGCTTTGTTTTCGCTGCTAAAAAGAGTGTTAATTGCATAATATGGAGATAGGGCACGCAATAATGTCCAATTGTGCGAAATACCAATAATTCCCCATATGGCTAGCGCAGAAAACCAGACAAACATTATTGGACCAAACATTTTTCCAATTAAATCAGTCCCAAAGTGCTGAATGAAAAATAGAGCACTTAATATGATTATTACAATTGTAACAATATCAAGCTGACTACCAAAGAGAGCGCTAAAACTTGGAATTAAATCCAATCCTTCCACTGCTGAAGTTACAGTTACGGCAGGAGTTAGCATCCCATCAGCTAACAAGGCCGATCCACCAATCATTGCTGGAATTATAAGCCATTTTGCGCGATTTCGGACTAAGGTAAAGAGCGAAAAGATTCCACCTTCGCCATTATTATCCGCATTTAAAGTTATAAGGACATATTTTATTGTTGTTAAAATTGTAATTGTCCAAAAAATTAGAGATAATGATCCAAGAATAAAGTTTTCAGATATATTATTCAAGCCCCCATTACCTTCAATAATTGATTTCATTACATAAAGTGGTGAAGTTCCAATATCTCCGTAAACTACACCTAGTGCTATAAGTATTCCTCCAGCACTCAGTTTTGCAACATCTCCATGTTTTGTAGTTGATTTCACATTAATCATCCTTTACATCAAAAATAGTTATACATAATTCCTAAAATTAAATAAACGAAATTTAAATACTTTTAATTTACTTTTAGTATGTAAAGTAGGTAAATTAATAATTATTTTAAGAATAATTATTATAATAACATTGTTAAAAAATATTAGTCAAACTATTAAAAATAAGATAATATAACAAATAACGCTAAATATATAGGATTTTAGCCCTTATATGAGGATTTGGACTAATATTGATAAGAAGTAAACAATAGTCTATCAGCTTATGAGTTTATTATGCTGCAAGCATAATAAATATATTTATAGAAATAATAAAAACGAAATGATTTGTTACAGAAATTTATCTCTATAAAAATAATTTACCCAATTTTTAAAAATAAATCAGAGCTCGGGAGATAAATTTATGAAGAATAAGCCTTATGATAAAAGAAACAGTATTAGTAGTTTAGGAAGTGATTTGACTACAGCAATTCAGAACTTCCATTATTCTGGAGAAGAGATTAAAAAAATCAGTAATAAAAAGAATAATAAAATTGAGAGATAAGTGGTTTTCTTTGAAAATGTTTTGGTTGAAAACGTATATATCTAGAAAAATAATCATTCATCATAATTCTAAAAATATTGCAAGAATTTTAGGCGCAATTGTGAATTATGAAATGTGCATTGTGAATTGCAGCATATTATTTAAAGAAAATTATCTTAAATAATTCTTTAGAAAGGAGAGTTTGACTAATGAGTAGAAATCGTGAAGGTAATAAGTTTAAGAATATTATGAGTGTTGGAAATTTCACTAAACATGCAGTAGAAAATTTCGAAGAAAATATAGTAAATCAAAGAAATTATTTAGAGAAAGTTAAGGAAAATGAAAAATCTAGAGAAAATGAATAGTTCCAATTAGGAGGTGAGAACATGGAAAGTATACTAGGTTATTATTTAATGCCACATCCGCCAATAATTATACCAGACATAGGTAAAGGTGAAGAAAAGAAAATAGAGGAAACAAGTTTAGCATGCAATAAAATAGGAAGAGAAGTAGCAGATATTAAACCAGATACAATAATAATTATAACACCTCATGCTACAATGTTTTCTGATGCAATATCTATATCAGACGAGGAAAGAATTTCAGGAGATTTAAGCCAATTTAGATGTACAAACATAAAAATGGATATTCCCATAGATAAGGAGTTTAATGTCAAGCTTGGAACAGCATGTCATGTAGAAGGAATTCCGTCAGTTCTTGCAGATTCGGAATTATTACGTAGATATAATGTTAATTATGAATTAGACCATGGAAGTATAGTACCACTATATTTCATTAATAAATATTATAACGATTATAAATTGGTTCATATTACTTACTCAATGATAGGAGATATTAATTTATATAAATTTGGTATGGAGATAAAAAATGTAGCAGAAAAATTAAATAGAAAAGCTGTTATTATAGCAAGTGGAGATCTTTCGCATAAACTTAAAGATGAAGGTCCATATTCGTATTCGCCATATGGAGAATTATTTGATAAAGCTCTTTTGGGTAACCTTGAAAAAGGAGATGTTTTAGGCGCTTTTAATATGAATAAAACTATGATTAGTGAGGCTGGACAATGTGGGCTAAATTCAGTTTATATACTTCTTGGAGCAATGGAAGGTAAAGAAATAAAAGGACAGCTTTTATCGTATCAGGGAACTTTTGGAGTGGGATATGGAGTAATGAAACTTAGTAGACAGCAGCAAGATAGAGACTATTTAGACGAGCTAACAAAATATAAAGAAGAACAATTGAAGACAAAGCTAAATGAGAGCAATGCCTATGTAAAACTTGCAAGAGAAAACCTAAATCATTATTTTTCTCACGGAAAAAGTATAGAAGACATTTCCAATTTGCCAAAAGAACTATTAAACGAAAGACATGGAGTTTTTGTATCTTTAAAAAAGTTTGGTAACCTTAGGGGATGTATAGGAACAATTGCACCAACAACAGGTTCTGTGGGTGAGGAAATAATAAGAAATTCTATAGAAGCAGCTATGAGTGATCCAAGATTTTCAGAAGTTTCAGAAGATGAAATGGATGACATTGATATATCTGTAGATGTTCTTATGGATTCGGAACCATGTAATAAGGAAGATTTAGATCCTAAAAAATATGGAGTCATTGTTTCTTTAGGAATGAGACGAGGGTTATTGCTTCCGGATCTTGAAGGTGTGAATACTGTAGATGAACAATTGCAAATTGCATGTGATAAGGCAGATATAGATTTTGACGAGGATTATAAGATAGAAAGATTTGAAGTTGTAAGATATAAGGAAGGATAGATAATAAATTTATTTAAAGTTAAAGAGGAGGTAACTAAAAATTTATTTTTAGAATTAGAAAACCGCCTCTTTTAGTATAATAAAAGAATATAAAATTTAGTAATTAATATTTATAAGGTAAAACAAATTTATTCAAAAAATTGCGATATTCCTATTATTATCATTAATATACCGGCTAAAATAGTTGGTTTATTTCCGATATTTAGCTTTGTGATAAATTTCAATGCAAAGTTACCAGAAAAAAATATAGCTAAACTAATTATGAAATATGGCAAGGATACCATAAAGGCACTATATCCTATTAATGCAGAGCTAACTGAGCTGCTTACATCATCAAGTGCTAGAGCAATACCTATGGAAAAAGCGTCTTTATAGCCCAACTCCTTTACTTTGCCAAAGTTATCATTTTGCTTTTTAGAAAGTGATGTGTATATCATCTTTATGCCCATTAATACTAAAAGAAGCATACTTATGATAGAGCACTCTTCATCATTAAGGAAGGTTGATATAAATTGTCCAGATAAAGAGGCTGCAAAAGATACTGCAAAAGCAAGAAAGGCTATTAATAGGTTTTTAGAAAATTTTACTTTGATTCCAGCTATTCCGTATGCTATTCCTACTCCCAAATTATCGATGCTATTAAGAATTGCTATTAAAAATAAATATAGTAATTGCATAGTTTTCACTCCCTTAAATAAGTTAAGTAAAATGAAATTTTATATAAAGAAAGTTGCGTAAAATTAGTTTTGTTATTTACGATGAGGATGTTATTCTATGCTTTTTGTATATTATATGATGGATAGCATATTATGTTATACATTTTTGCCTGCAAAGAAAAATCATTTAAGCAGTTTAGATAGTATAGTTTTAAAAATCAAAGATATTTATGAATATCTTATACTTTATTTAAAGAAGGTGATAAATAGTGGAAAAAAAGATACCGTTTTATGAGGAAGTCAAAGACAAAGTAAGATGTAGAATATGTCCACATAATTGTTTAATAGATGAAGACAAGTTTGGAATTTGTGGAGTTAGAACGTTGGAATCTAAAGTACCTATTGCAATAAATTATGGAGAAGTAACTTCAATGGGAGTTGATCCCATTGAGAAGAAACCCTTATATCATTTCAAACCATCAAAAGATATTTTATCAATTGGAAGCTTTGGGTGTAATATGACGTGTAGCTTTTGTCAAAATTATGAGATATCCCAGGGGAAACCACAAACCCAATATATAAGCGTTGAAAAACTAATAGACATTATCCCAACCATAGAAAACAATATTGGTGTTGCATTTACTTATAATGAACCTTTTATGTGGTATGAATACATGTATGATGCTGCAAAGGTCATAAAAGAGAGTAATACTGATACAAGTGTTGTGGTTGTTACTAATGGATATATTAATGAAGGGCCGCTTAAGAAGCTTCTTCCGTATGTAGATGCTATGAATATCGATTTAAAGGGATATACAAATAGATATTATAATAATATTTGTGGTGCAAAACTTGAGCCTGTTCTAGAAACTATAAAAAGGTGCAGTGAATACTGTCATGTGGAAATTACTACTCTACTTGTCAGCGAAGAAAACGATTCATTAGAAGAAGCAAGGCAAATAGCTGAATTTATAGCTAGTGTTAATGAAAATATACCTCTTCATTTAAGCAGATATTTTCCAAGATATAAGATGGAGAATGAGGCTACAAAAATAGAAAAGATAACAGAAGCTCAAAATGAAGCAAAGAAATACTTAAAACATGTGTATGTAGGAAATATTCAAGGAGTTGATAATAATACTTATTGTGATAATTGCAATGAACTGCTTATTGAGAGGAATGGTTATTCAACTAATGTATTTATAAAAGATAATAAGTGTCAAAAATGTGGTGAGGAAATAAACATAATATTGTAAAATAGGATTTAAATTTTAAATGATAATTAAAGCAGGAGTTTTAAATTCTCCTGCTTTAATTATCATTTACTAGTAGTTGTAAATGGATTGAATTTGATGGCACCATTATATTGATAAGGATAAAATTGCTTTAAGTGAGAAAGGTAATTTATCCATTGAGAAGTTAATGCCCTATAGACTCTGCAAATATCACCCTTTATGTGAGTAGAATCATCTTTTGTCAGTGTTTTGTATTGTAAAAATACAATTTCATCTCTTAAATGCATTAGAGACATAAGTAAATCAGCAAAGGTTTCATGCTCTAATATATTCTCATTACTTATAAGGTTAGATAAAATATCTCTACTTTCGAGAACTAGTTTTTCAAGTCTAGGATAATTAATCTTTTCAAATGCTATTATATGTTCATAAGATTTTAGCTTATTATTAGAAGTTTTTAGGTCTGTAAAATCTAAATTTAAGTATTGTATATTCTCATCACCAGCTACTATTATTTCTAATAGAGTAAAACCAATATCACTAAAAAATAGTCCGACTAACATATTTAATTTACTTAAGCGTTCAAGTTTAGTACGTCTTTCTACAAGCTTCTCAAATACTAGGGTTACGACTAATATATTTATAGGGATAAAACAGAGGCTCATAAAAGAGTAATAAATCGTGTTTTCTAATTGACCAAATACTAAATAGTGAATAAAAAACATTATGAATGATAATAAAATTAAAATAAATGAAACTAATAAATAATGTGTAATATTTTTCATAATTGCTCCTTTAATATTAGAATTTATATAGATAACAATAGCATGTCTGACAAGTTAAGACAATTATATTTCAATATTAGAATAATAATTGTTTGATTGTACTATTATGTAATATATTGGATTTAAATTGAGTTATATGATAGAATTTATAAATATTATATTTTGTCTACAATATATGTAGATGAACAGCGGAGGTAAGATAATGAGTGAGAATGAGTTTGAGCAGTTTTTACATACCAATATACCAATTACAGAAGCTATGGGCATAAGTGTTACAGAGTTTACTAAGTCGAGAGTTATACTTGCTGCTAAATTAAAACCTAATATAAATGATAAATTAACAGCGTTTGGAGGAAGTATAAATACTTTGATGACAATATGCGGATGGTCTATGGTTTTTGTAAATATTAAAGAAATTGATCCAAAAGCTCAGATAGTAATTAAAAAAAGTAATATAAATTATAGGGCTCCTATACGTGAAGATTTTACTGCAGAATGTGAAATTTTTGGGGATGAAACAAGAAGAGAATTTCTCGAAACATACACGAAACATAACAAGAGTAGATTAGATCTTAAGGTTGTTATTAAAAATAAGGAAACTGTTTTTGCAGAGTACGAAGGGCAATATGTTGTATTTAAATAGAATAATTAGGGCTAAATTTACAAGTATAAATAGATTTATTATGGAGGATAAATAATGGGAATAAAAGCTATGCACCATGTGTGCATTCAAACCAATAGTTACAAAGAATCTCTTGAATTTTATAAAAATATTCTTGGGTTTGAGATTGTAGAAGAGACAAAGAATTTTCATACTAGAGATTATAATACATGGTTAAAACTAGGAACATTCATGATTGAGTTACAAACCAGCAAGACGGGAGAAGATCTTTCTAAGTGGAATAAGTTAAGCGAAGGGATAGTCCACATGTGCTTTTTAGTGGATAATGTTCAAGAGGAATTTAACAGGATTAAAGGTTTAGGCTATAACAATTTTAGGGTTAAAAATAATGAAGTGATATATAAAGTTGAAGATAGTTTCTTATTTAAACTAAAGGCTCCTGAGGGCACAGAAATTGAATTTAGAGATAAAAATGAAATATAGATTTCATTTTAAAGGAACTTTATAATACTATAGAAAGAAATATAATAGAGGTAAAGTGCATCTAAGAGCCTACTAAGGCAATTAAGACTATAATAGAGAATTATGAATATAATTATTTTTGTAGTTGAAAAACAATAATATATCATATTTATTTGAGGACTGTTATAGCAAACGCTGACTTATATTCATATCTTACCTAAGAATAATAGTTTTAGGTGGTATGAATGGAAAAAAGCTTTGGAACAGTTTTAAATTGTATTGACGGAAGGACTCAGATTCCAGTAATAAATTGGATAAAAGAAAATTTTAATGTGGAGTATGTAGATTTAATAACTGAGCCTGGAATGGACAAGATAGTGTCAGAAGGAAATCCGTTTTATTCAAGTAGATTAAAAGATAAGATTAATATTTCGGTTAAAGCTCATAAATCCAAAATAATTGGATTGGTAGGTCATTATGACTGTGCTGCGAATCCAGTGGATGCTGAGGTGCATTATAGGCAAATAGAAGAAGCCACAAATTTAATTAAAAATTGGAATTTTTCGGTTGATACAATAGTTGGTTTATGGGTAGATGAGTTTTGGGAAGTACATGTCGTTAGCTTGTATAAAAGAATTTAAATATAGAACATATATAAATTAGGAGCAGATGTTACTTAATCTGCTCCTGTTTTAGATGCACAAATATATTCAGAACAAAGATTTAAGATATAACAAATATAAACTAAAAAAGTTTATATAAAAATATCAATATATCCTTTTTGAATTTTATAGGCTACTTAAGAAGAAATTACAAAGTATATTTTTAGTACGTTAGAAGAGAATATATTTTGTGATCAATAAAATAATAAAGGAGGAAACAAAAATGGAAGCAACTATGACTAGAAATGCAAATTCATTAATATCAGAAGGAAATCCAATGCAATATTGCATTGATGCTTGCAGCAAATGTGTACAAATATGTGAGGAATGTTTAAACTTATGTTTACAACATAGTGATGCTAGAGATAGGATGTATTGTATTAAATCACTTCAAGATTGTGCTGAAATTTGCTCGACAACAGCTTGTTTTATTTCAAGAGGAAGCGGTCATATAAGAGAAATAGCTACTGTATGTGCTGCAGTCTGTGAAAGCTGTGCAAAAGAATGCGGAAGATTTGATGATGAACATTGTCAAACTTGTGCTGATGTATGTAGTCAATGCGCTAGCGAATGTAGACACGTATTAAATATGTAAGGAATTGTTTGGCTTAAGTCACTTCTTATTTTAAACATAAAAGTTTAGAAAATATTAAAAATCGCTATTTTAAAGATTAATAGCGATTTTTAATATTTTACATAACTAATTCGATAATTATTATAAATGTATTTGGTAGCAGATTAAAAAATGGACAAATTATGTTTTTAGTTTCTTTATGTAGATTTTAAAAGAAAATTAACATTTAATAAGATAAAATGGGTGAAATATGTATTGACAATAAAAGAACGTTCATTTATTATAGAAATATAATAATAGAGGTGTTTAAATGAGAAGGAAAGACGATGAAAAGCAAAAAAACATAAAAGAAGCAGTTATTAAATTAATTCTTAAGGAAGGCTTTCACGGTGCTTCTATTTCGAAGATAGCAAAAGAGGCAGGGGTATCACCCGCTACAGTATATATATATTATGAGAATAAAGAAGTCATGTTACAGGACATATATCTTGAATATTCTGAAGATATTTTTGATTACATACTCAGTAAACTTAACAATAATATGAATGGTCAGCAAGTTATCGAAATTATTGTTAAAGAGTATTTTATTTATATTAAGGAGCATGGAGAAGTCTTTCATTTTGTAGATCAATTTGCTAATTGTCCAGCTTTGTCAAATCAATGCTTGACCAAAAGAGGAATAGATAACCTAAATAATTTTCTTGATGAAATGAAAGAAAGAAAAGTATTTAAAAATCTTCAAAATGATAATTTAAGAGCAATACTTTTTTATCCTGTAAAATCAATTGCTATTAATTCATGTATTGAGGAAAATGAAAAATTTGAGTTATTAAAGGAACTCATTAGAATAGTACAAGACGCATTACTTATATAATTAAAAGAACTGTTTTTTAGTGCGAGAGATTTTGTGAAGATGTAATTGCAGAAGTATCTCGCTATTGCTTAACCAATCTTTAAATGAATGCTCGTTTAAGAATGTTCTAATAGGAAGGATGATTATGATGATAAATTTAGATAATAAAAATAATATGGGAAGAGTAATTCCTGTGTCAGATATAGTGCTATTACCTGGAATGTACCATACATTAAAATTTAATAAATTTAGTGAAACTCAAATTGAAAGTTTATCAGATGAAGATATAGTTAATATTGCATTACCTTTAAAACAAAACTTTGGTCAAAGTAAGTTAAAGGAAGAAGATTTTCATAGAGTTGGTGTTACATTTCAAGTAAATGCAATTGAAAAAACAGAAAAGGGATATAAAGCAGAAATTAAAATATTAGATAGAGTTGAAATTAAAACATTCAGTATTGAGGAAGATTTTATTAAAGCTGAATTCGAATTTGCACCTGATATTATTGATCTTACAGAAAAAAGTAAGGATGAAATGGTAGAGTATATTAAAAAAGTTACTCGTGAAATTAGTGAGAATTTCAAGGGCTCAGAAAAGTTTATGTTGGCTGTTGAAGGTCAAAAAGATTTGAATAAGCTTATGGGATATTTATCTCATTTCATGCAAATTTCAAATGAGGAAAAATATGATTTGTTGGAAACTCAATCATTAAAGGATAGAGGTCTTAAATTTATAGATTATTTATTAAAACAAAAGGAATCTTTAAAATTACAATTTGAATTAGCAGAAAAATTCACAGAAAAAGCTAATAAGAATTATAGGGAAACAGTATTAAGAGAGCAGTTAAAAGCTATTCAAGAAGAATTAAATGAAGGAAAAGGCTCAGCTTCTAAAAAGGACAAGAACTACTTAAATAGAATTGAAGAGGCGCAGATGCCGGATGAAATAAAAGAAGTTGCTTTAGAAGAATTAGAAAAATTAGAAAGCCAAAGTCCAAATAGCGCTGAATACAATGTGATTAAGAATTATTTAGAATTATTAATTCAGCTTCCTTGGAAAAAACAAGAATTTAAGGACATTGATTTAGAAGAAGCAAGAAGAATATTAGATGAGCAGCATTATGGGTTAGAAAAAGTTAAAGATAGAATAATACAACATTTAGCAGTTATGCAGCTTAAAAATGATAAAAAGGGTTCTATTCTATTATTAGTAGGTCCTCCAGGAGTAGGAAAGACAAGCTTAGGAAAGAGTATTGCAGAAGCTTTAAATAGAAAATATGTAAGATTAAGCTTAGGTGGAGTTCGTGATGAGGCTGAAATAAGAGGGCATAGAAGAACTTATGTAGGTGCAATGCCAGGAAGAATTATTCAAAGTATAAAGAAAGCAGGAGAAATAAATCCTGTTATGGTCTTAGATGAAGTAGATAAATTAATGGCTAGCTATAATGGAGATCCAGCAAGTGCATTGCTAGAAGTATTAGACCCAGAACAAAATGATACTTTTACTGATCACTATTTAGATGCACCTTATGATTTATCTAATGTATTCTTTATTGCTACAGCCAACTCTCTAGATACTATACCAAGGCCTTTGTTAGATAGGATGGAAGTAATTCAAATTTCTAGTTATACTATGAATGAGAAATTCCACATAGGAAAGAATCACTTAATACCAGCAGTTCTTGAAGAACATGGATTAAATGACACTCAGCTTGTTATAGAAGATGCAGCATTAGAAAGAATTATAAGTGAATATACTCTAGAGGCTGGAGTAAGAGGACTTAAAAAGCAAATAGCAACTATTGCAAGAGTTGCATCAGAAAAGATTGTATCTAATAAGGTGGAATTACCTTTTAAAGTTAAAGAAGATGATTTAGAGGACTTATTAGGAAGAAAGGTTTCAAGCCATGATAAAGCTCAAGATGATAATGTCCCAGGAGTTGTAACTGGATTAGCGTGGACATCCGTAGGGGGAGAAATACTTTTCATCGAAGCGACAGGAATGCTAGGAAGTGGACAAATTGTCTTAACTGGACAGCTAGGAGATGTTATGAAAGAATCCGCACAAATCTCTTTAAGTTTATTAAAATCAAGATTGCCGATTAATGCTATAAACTTTAGAGAAAGAGATATTCATATTCATGTTCCATCAGGATCTGTTCCTAAAGATGGACCATCAGCAGGAATTGCATTATTTACTGCACTTGCATCACTTGTTACAGGTATAAAAGTAGATTCAAAACTTGCAATGACAGGAGAAATAACTCTAAGAGGAGCTGTTCTTCCAATAGGAGGACTTAAAGAAAAATTATTAGGAGCTCAAAGAGCTGGAATTACAAAAGTACTAATTCCAAAGGATAATGTAGTTGATTTAAATGAGGTTCCACAAGAAGTTAAGGAACAATTAACTATTATAGCTGTAGAAACAGTAGAAGATGTTCTAAGAGAAACTTTGGGAATTTCACTACCAAGAATAGAGCATATATTTAATCCTAATAAATTTATTGAAGGAACTTTCAAGCCAGCAGAAGAATAAGAAATATTAAGAGATGTTGTTAAAACTACTTATTAACAAGTAGGAGAAGCAACATCTCTTCTTGCTTTTTACGAAAATGGAAATATAAAAACTTCGAGTTATAAAAAGTAATGACATCAATGGATCGATAAGTGTGAGATGGTTAAAACCTACCTTTTTTATTAAACGCAATAATTTTATGATTTAACAATGCTATTTAAAATCATACCTATTACTATTAGTACTATGCCTGCTAGTCCAACAAATGTCGGACATTTATCATGAAATATAAAAACTCCACCTATAAGAGTAAATATTACTTCACCGGATTGTGTTGATTCCACGACGGCTAATTTGTGTGTATCATTACTTACTATATCGGTTGCTTTAAAAAATAATATTGTAGCAATAATCCCTGAAAAAATGGCAACGATTAAGGATTGAAGCACTTGCCCTTTACTTGGCATACCTGCAGACAATACACCGAATATTGATATTAATATCCAAAATGGCATGCTACATAAAGTCATTCCAAATACTCTTTGAAAGGTATTAAATTTGTCATTGCAAATTTCCATCATCTTGCGATTACCAAGTGGGTAAGCAAATGCAGCTAGTATAACTGGGATAATTACAGAGATTATTTCTGAAAAAGAGACACTTTTTGCTTCTTCAAACTGCATTAAAAATATACCTAGTAATATTAAAGAGGACATTAATAGAGATTTTTTGGGAAGTGTATTCCTTACTTTGCATATTCCAGTGGGTGTTTTAATACTTTTAAAAAATAATGGAGACATAAGAGCACCAGCAACTATGGTTAATTGCCAAGTTCCAGCAACCAGCCATGATGCACCATATGTAGATGCAAAGCTTAAGGGAGTGTAAAATAATCCAAAGCCTATTGTGCTCCAAGCAATCCATTGAATGGGTTTATTAATTATATCATTTAATACTGGATTTAATTGTCTATTTATAATCATAATAATAAGCAAGAGTGGTAGCATAAATATATACCGTAGAGATGAACTCCATAAAAAACTTCCTCCAGAAATATTCATTTGTTGATTTAATATAAATGTAAATGCAAAGAAAAATGATGCTGCAATTCCTAATATGAGTGCTTTTGTCATTTAAAAAACTCCTTACCTAAAATATTTAAAATTAAGTTGTAAATTAAATTAGTAAGATATGTTATATTATATACATGAACAATATTTTGTGCAATATATTATAATATATATGTTATAGCATACAATATTTTTGAGAAAAGGAGTAGCATATGAGAAATTTAAATTCGATTATTGGGAGTAAATTGAAGGAAATCAGAAATAAGAGAGAATTAAGTTTAGATGAAGCGGCAAAATTAACTGGAGTCAGTAAGGCTATGTTAGGACAAATAGAGCGAGGACAATCAAGTCCGACAGTATCTACTTTGTGGAAAATTTCAACTGGATTAAAGGTGTCTTTTTCGTTCTTTATTGATGAAGAGCAGGATGAATTAGAGATAGTAGATCAAAATAATATTGATCCGATTATAGAAGACGATGCTAGAATGAAGTTATATCCGATATTTCCTTTTGATGCAAATAAAGGTTTTGAAATATTCACTATAGAATTAGAACCAGGGTGCAATCATATATCTACTCCACACAGCGATGGCGTCGAGGAATATATTATAGTAACTCAAGGTGAAGTAGAAATAGATATTGAGGATCAAAAGTATTCGTTAAAAAAAGGTAATTCTATTAAATTTGTAGCCAATATACCACATAAATATAGAAATGTGAGTAGAGAACCGGCAATATTTCAAAATATAATACTTTATTTCAGGTAATGAAATATCCTTGATCAATATTGTTTCGATGAGAAAAATATATAGTAAATAAGTTGCATTTTTGAGATTTCAAATGCTATCTCATATTAATTAGTTAACTATATTATAGTGAAATGCTATAATATAGAATTAGATAATGATAATTAAGAATTAGATTTTATTCGAAGGATAAGAATTAAGCGAAAGAGGTTGGTTGAAATATGGGAAAATTAAGAGTAATAGGTATAGGACCTGGAAGTGTTGAGAATATGAGTCTGAGAGCACTAAAGGCCATTGAAGATAGTGATGTTGTTGTTGGATACAATAAGTACATAGATATGATAAAAGACTTAGTTAAAGATAAAGAGTTATATTCGACAGGAATGAAAGGTGAAGAAGCTAGATGCAAGGAAGCTTTAAATTTATGTAAGGATAAAAATGTTGCATTAATAAGTACTGGAGATGCAGGTATTTATGGAATGGCTGGATTGATACTTGAACTTAAAAAAGATGAGGATGTGGAGATAATTCCAGGTATTACTGCAAGTAGTGCAGCAGGTTCTGTAGTTGGGGCACCTCTTATGCATGATAATTGCAATATTAGCTTAAGTGACCTCATGACACCTTATGAAGATATAAAGAAGAGAGTAAAACTTGCAGCAGAAGGAGACTTTGTAATATCCTTATATAATCCTAAAAGTAAGGGAAGACCTGACTATTTAAGAGAATGTATTGATATAATAAGGGAGTTTAGGCAGGATAGCACTCCAGTGGCAGTAATAAGACATGCACTTAGAGAAGGGCAAAGTTATAAATTATTTACTATCAAAGATTTTGATGAAGATATAGTAGATATGATGTCTATTGTAATAGTAGGAAATTCAAAAAGTTATTATAAAGATGAAAAATTCATAACACCTAGAGGTTATGAAAATAAAAGATAGAAATAGATTGTATTTAGATATATAAAAGAAAATAATGAGTCGATGATGCGCTACATTAATTGGAAATAAATTCGCATGGTTGGCTCATTATTTTTCTTAATGTGTCTTGGCAATCTGGAATGGAGAAAGTATGATTGGATTTATATTAGGAACTTCAGAGGGAAGAAAAATTTTGTCGTTAATAAATAAATATACTAGTGACATTGCAGTTACAACTGCTACAGCTTATGGAGGAGAGCTACTCAAGGAATTTAATATAAAGGAACTAAACACAAAACCTTTGAATGCAGAAGAAATGCTAAAATGGATAGAGATTAATCAAATTGATATACTAGTTGATGCATCTCATCCTTATGCACAAGAAGTTACAAAGATCGCATTAAAGTGCGCAAATTCACTTAAGATTAAGTATGTAAGATATGAAAGATTAGGTGCTCTTGAGAGTATTACTGGAGAAGATATAGTAAGAGTTAAGGATTATGATGAGGCTATTGAAATTATAAAGAATATAGATGGGAATATTTTAAATACTACAGGCGGAAATAATGTTTCTAAGTTTGTAAATTTAGAGTTTAATCATAGAGTAATACATAGAATTTTACCATCACCTAAAGTATTAGAAAAGATAGTCGAAAAGGGAATTAATATTAAAGATATTATAGCGCTTCAAGGTCCGATATCGTATGAACTAGAAAAAGCATTTATTTACCAATATAATATTAAGGCAATTTTGACTAAAGACAGTGGTAAAGAAGGCGGAGTTCTAGAAAAGCTTAAAGCAGTTCGGGAAGCCAAGATTAAATTAATAGTAATAGAAAAACCAAAATTTAATTATGAATTAGTATTTAATCATGAAGAAAAATTAGTAGAGTTTCTGATGAAATATAAAAAATAAAATGGGGGTAAAAATGAATTATATAGTCAAAAGAACTACTTCGGAAGATGTAGATTTTAAGTTTTTAGAGAAGCAACTTGATGATGAGTTATTCGAAATATATGGGGATATGCAAAGTAATTATTCATCACACAATACAGTTATAGATTTAAAGACAATTATAATATTTGTTGACCAAAAGCCAATAGGCTGTGGGTGCTTAAAATTTCTTGATTGTGATTTAGCGGAAGTGAAGAGGGTATATGTATCATTAGAATATAGAAACAGAGGAGTAGCTAAGATTATAGTAAAAGAAATTGAAAAGTTAGCAATTGAAAGTAATATTAAAAATATTATTTTGCAGACAGGAAGCAGACAAAAGGCCGCTGTCAGTTTATACGAGAGTATGGGATATAAGTTAACTGAAAACTATGGACCATATATAAATGATAGTAATAGTATTTGTATGAAGAAAATCGTTTGATAGAGAAATTTACTATAGAGATGTTAATATAGCTATAAAAATGTTTTTCATCGAAACAAAATAGATAAAAGGGGGAGATACTTACGGAAAGCGAAGAAAAACTGTCATTTTACGATGAAGAATTAAATGAAATTGGTGTAGCTTCTCGTTCAGAAATACATGCAAATGGACTTCTACATAAGGTGGTTCATTGTTGGATAGTAGATGAGTCTAGCAATGAGAAATGGATATATTTTCAACAGAGATCATATAAGAAAAAAGATTTTCCAGGATTATATGATATCTCAGCAGCGGGACATGTTGAGATTGGAGAGAAAATAGAAAATGCATTAAAACGTGAAGTTAAGGAAGAAATAGGAATAGAAATTAATTTTAAGAAATTAAGATTTGTTGGAAGTATAAGAGAAAAATTTAATCTAAGTAGCTTCTTAAATAATGAAATATGTGAAGTATATTTATATAATGTAGAAGATCCTAAATTTAATATTGGATTTGAAGTGGAGAAGATGGTAAAGTTATCATTTAGTGAATTTAAGAAGTTGGTATTAGGTGGCTATGACCATATTATAGCTTTTTCAACTGATGGAAAGTCAAAATTTAATATAAGAGCGCATGAATTTTGTGTACATGAGGAAGAATATTTAAGATCAATAATAGATTTTATTGGAAAATGATTATTGATTAAATTATTTTTTTGGAATATAATCAAAGAAAAGAAATAATTCTTATTGAAGGGAGTTAAAGTAATGAGCGTTAAGGAAAAAGTTTTAGAAGTTATGAGAGAGGCTGGAAAGCCAGTTAGTGCAGGTGAGGTTGAAAAGTTATCTGGTTTAGATCGTAAAGAAATTGATAATGCATTCAAGGAATTAAAGAAAGAAAGCGCTATTGTATCACCAGTCCGCTGCAAATGGGAGCCAGCAAACTAATATACATGATAATTAAAGGGTACTCTTGGGATAATGATAATATCACAAAAAGAGGCTCTTTATTTTTTTTTTTGAATATATATTGGAAAAAAATTCTTTATCATAGTTCTGAAAATATTAAAAGAATTTTAGCCATAATTGTGAAATGTGAAATTTGCATTGTGAATTATGAATTGCAACATATATATGATGTTTAGGTTAAAGAAGCTAGCTGTTAATTCATTAATAATTTTTTTAGTAATTACACTTAAAAATATATTTAAAAGAATAAGTGATTGTCGAAATATTATGCAAAAAGTAATAGAAGTTTAATAAAAATAGTTATTTGAAATTCATATTTACATTATATAATTTAAATATATAACTTATAGATAATACAATTTATCATTAAGTCTTGGTTTACTGAAATTCTGAATGTAATTTTATTATTTTAGCATAACGTTTTATAGCTTATTAAGAGAAGTTTTTTGAGGCTATGATTTTTCATTTATAATTATATATTTTTTATGTGGGATGAAAGGGAGAATTATTATGAACACGAGAAAAAGAAAAAGAGGATTTAAAAGATTTATACTAAATATTATAGCATTTGGTATTATAGCCTTTGCTATTTTTGGAGTTTATAGCGGCTATATGGCAAAATATAATAGTATAAACCTGCAGGATTTAAACACAAAAATGTATATACAGGATGCAGATAATGCGAGCAAAGGTAAACTTCAAGTAAATTGGAAATTCATGGCGGCTATTGATGGTGTTAGATACAAAAATGATTTTTCTAAAGTAACGGATAGTAGCATAAATCAATTAGCTAATATGTTCATAGATAACAATAAGAGTACAAGCGTTAAAATTAAAAATAGTCAATATAAGCTCGTCGACTTGGATACAGTGTTAGATAAGCTATCTTTTGATAAAGAACAAAAAGAAAAAGTATATAAGTATATAGATGATTTAAAATATATTGGATCTCAGAAGAATAATTTAAAAGATGAATCTAAGCAAGGATTTATTAATGATTTATATCCAGAGGCAAGTGAGATATATGATAAGTATGGTATTCTCCCTTCTATAACTATCTCGCAGGCAATATTAGAAAGTGGCTGGGGAAAATCCGATTTGAGCACTAAAGCCAATAATCTATTTGGAATAAAAGCAGATTCAGGATGGACAGGGAAAAAAATTAAAATGAGTACCTCAGAATATTATAAACAAAAGATTGAGGATTACTTTCGGGTATATAATAATAAAGAAGATTCCATAAAAGATTATGGAGAATTTCTCAGCAATAATAAAAGATATAAACAAAGTGGAGTTTTTCAGGCAGCTAATTATCTAGACCAGGCTAATGCTATAGAAAAGGCTGGATATAGTACAGTAGAAAATGACAAGGGAGAAGAAATTTATTCGAAACTTCTGATAGGAGTTATTCAAGAACAAAATCTTCAGCTTTTAGATTTCGAATGTGAGATGAATTATTTTAAAGATAATAAATAAATTGTACGCATTTTTTATGAATTTATGTTATATTAAAACAAAAAATAATAGCGTATATAATTGGGGGAAATGAAATGAACATTAAGTCTAAAGAATTAAAAGATATTATTAATAGTATAAGAGAAGCAGATGCTTATGTAATCGCTGAAGCAGATAGAAGAATGACATCGCTTGCAAAGCCACTGAAGAGTTTGGGGAAGCTAGAGGAAATTGCTATAAAACTTGCGGGCATTACAGGCAAAGTGAAAAATAACATAACAAAAAAAATGGTTATAATAATGTCTTCAGATAATGGTGTGGTTGAAGAAGGAGTTGCTTCAGCGCCTCAATCGGTAACTTTAGCTCAAACAATTAACTTCACAAAAGGATTAACGGGTGTAGCAGTTCTTGCAAAAGAAAATGATACTGAGCTTATGGTGATAGATGTTGGCATTAACTGTGATTTTAGCTATCCTGGCGTAATTAATAAAAAGATAAGAAAAGGAACTAATAATATTGCAAAGGGGCCTGCAATGACAAGGGAAGAAGCAGAAAAAGCAATTTTAATTGGAATAGAGTCTGTTAAAAACGCGAAAGAACTAGGCTACGAAATTTTTGGTGTTGGAGAGATGGGGATTGGTAATACTTCTACTAGTAGTGCCGTGTTGTCAGTATTAACAGACGTAAGAGTGGAAACAGTTGTAGGAAGAGGTGCTGGAATCACAGACGAAGCGTTTGAGAAAAAGAAGGAAGTTATTAAGAAAGCAATAAAGGTGAACAATCCGGAAAAAGATGATCCAATAGATGTAGTTTCAAAAGTTGGAGGCTTTGATTTAGCAGCCATGGCAGGAGTATTTTTAGGATCTGCTTATTATAAAGTTCCAGTTGTTATTGATGGCTTTATATCATCAGTTGCTGCGCTTATAGCCTTTAAATTAAATTCAAAAACTAGAGATTATATGTTTACTTCACATGATTCAAAAGAATTAGGATTTAAAGTTGCAATGAAAGAATTAAGCTTAAGTCCAATATTAGACTTAAATATGGGACTTGGAGAAGGAAGTGGATGCCCACTAGCATTTTCAATAATGAAATCTGCATGTGCAATTATGAATAACATGGCGACTTTTGAGGAAGCGGAGATTAACGACAGTTATTTAGATGAACTTAAGGCTATGAATAAATGATAAATATTTAAATGATTGCAGGGGATTAAATTAACTATTTATAATTTAATAAGGCACATGAAAGTAAATAATAGGTAAAAAACTACTAAGGAATGTTTTTTTATGTAGAAAAGTTCCGTATTGCAGTATAGCTGATCTTTTCATAAGTGTATAGCTGCTTTTTATAAGTTGTATATTTCTAGTCGTGCGAGGAAGTAAAAGATCATCATAGTGGGGTTAATATGGAACTTAAAGAATATGTTATAATAACTGTATACTCTATGAAAATATGAGTATGTAAAGCAGTTAAAACTGATAATATTATGTTTTAATAATTTGATAATAATATATTTGTTTTGACAAACTGTTATAAAGTAATAAATAAGCAGCATTTTTGAATATAAAAATACTTGTTTTTATGAATAAGAAAGGAGAGTGTTTATGGAATTAGGACTTATTCATATTTATTGTGGAGATGGAAAGGGAAAGACAACAGCGGCTATGGGTCTTGGGATGAGGGCTGTTGGACGTCAAAAGAAAGTTTTATTAACACAATTTTTAAAAGATAATGAGACTGGTGAATTGAATTCTATTGATAAGCTAGGAAATGACTTTGAAGTTTTTAAAGGAACTCCTGTAAAGAAATTTTTTAAATTTATGAGTGAAGAAGAGCAGATAGAGACTAAAAGAGAGCATGAGGAAAGATTTTTTAGAGTTACTAAGAAGGCTGTAGAAGAAAATTTTGATTTATTGATATTAGATGAAGTGATTGCATCTACTAACTTAGATTTAATCCCTCTAAGTGAAGTGATAAATTTTTTAGAAAACAAACCAAAGGGATTAGAAGTTGTTCTAACTGGTAGGAATCCTAATGAAAAGTTAGTTGAACTTGCAGATTATGTTTCAGAAATTAAAGCTGTAAAACATCCATATGAGAAAGGAATAGGCTCAAGGATAGGTATAGAGAAGTAATTTATTTTTAATAGTATTTTGGGCTTAAATTAGAGTATATGAATTATTTGATAATTGGAGGGTCTAAGAGTGGTAAATCAGAAGTTGGAGAAAAAATAGCTCTGACTTTAAATAGAAACAAAGTTATATATATTGCTACGATGAATCCATATGATAAAGAAGATGAAGATAGAATAGAGAGACATAAAAAAAGTAGAGAAGGATTAAATTTTAAGACACTAGAAGTTACTAGAGATTTGGATAGTGTGATTAATACAATCAATTGCAAGGATACTGTACTTATAGATAGTATAACCTCCCTTTTGACTAATGAGATGTTTGTTGAAAATAATATTATAAAAAATCCTTCGCATAAGATATTAAATGATATAAGGCAAGTTATGAATAATGCAAAGAATGTTGTTATTGTAAGTGATTACATATTTAATGATGCTATACAATATGATGAAATAACTGAAAATTTCAAGAAAGAACTAGCCATTATAAATAGAGGGTTAGCAAATTATTGTGAGAATGTTATAGAATGTAGCTTCGGATTAATTAAGTATATTAAACATGAGGAGAAATAACTTTATGAAGAAATTATACAAAGGATTTATTATGGCATTAAGCATGTTTACGATACTTCCAACTCCATATGTTGAATGGGATGACGATGGAGTAAAAAATATGATGAAATTTTACCCACTGATTGGATTAATAATTGGAATCTTGTGGAGTATAATATATTATTTGGCGAGTATATTAAATATCTCAATTGTTTTAAAGAGTTCGATAATTACCATAGTACCATTTATAATAACAGGAATGCTGCATTTGGATGGTTTTATGGACGTTTGCGATGCAATTCTTTCAAGGAGAAGTAAGGAAGAAAAACTCAGAATACTTAAAGATTCAGCTACAGGAGCGTTTGCAGTAATATCCCTAGTGATTTTGTTCTTTTTACAATTTGGAGGGGTATATTCTATTTTAGAAAAAAATAGTTCTCTTTATACATTAATTTTGATTCCAATAATAAGTAGAAGTGTTGTAGCGTATTATCTTTTAAGCAGAGCAACTATAAAAGAAAGTACTTTAGGGACTTATTTTAAAAAAGGGACAAATGTGTATGATAAGCTTATTATGATAATAACATTGATAATAGCATTAATAATATCAGTAATTTTGTTAAATATTTATGGAATAATATTAGTTTTATTAATGAGTTTAGGAATTAAATTGTCAGTAGAAAAATGCAGAAAAGAATTTGGTGGAATATCTGGAGATGTTGCCGGATTTGCTTTGGTTATAGGTGAAGTAGTTGGAATATTAATACTAGGAATAATCCCGTAAAGGGAAGGGTGGCGTTTATGAAATTAATTTTTGGTGGAGCTTATAATGGAAAATTAGATTATGTAAAAGAAAAATATAAAGTAAGTAATGAACAGATATTTTTCTGTAGGGATGAAAATATAGAATATAATAAGGAAATCATATGTGGATTACATATTTTTGTTAAAGCGTGTGTTTCTAATAAGCTTAACCCAATAGAAGTTTTAAAAGATAAAATGGATTTGTTAGAAAATAAAATAATAATATGTGACGAAATAAATTCTGGAATTGTTCCAATCGAAAAATTTGATAGAATATGGAGAGAAGAAACTGGGCGATTACTTCAGTTTCTAGCAAAGCATTCTTCCCATGTATATAGAATATTTTTTGGAATTGAAGAGGAATTGAAAAATAATACAATTTAAAGAAAGAGGTAAATTAGTTATAGATTTAATTGAAAAAACTATAGCGATTAAGGTATGAACGAAATTAAGTTATATTTGGTCAGGCATGGAAAAACTTATTGCAATGAAAGACAATTATATTGTGGTAAAAGTGATGTTGAATTAAGTGAAAGTGGGAAAGAGCAATTAAGGGAAATTTCTAGAAGGGTTAAATATACAAAGTGCGATTTTTACTTTACAAGTGGGGCAAAGAGAGCAAATCAAACATTAGAAATCATTTGTCCACAGAATAAGTATAAAATTTTAAACAAGTTTTTTGAGTATGATTTTGGTGATTTTGAATTAAGATCATATGAAGAACTAAAATTGTTAAAAGAGTATATAACTTGGATAGAAGACAAAGAAGGAAATGTAAAATGTCCAAGTGGAGAGAGCAGAGCAGAATTTAGAAAAAGAGTTAATGATGGATTTGTGGAGCTTATAAATTATCTCATTAAAGAAAATATAGATACTGCTTTTGGAGTGATTCATGGAGGAAGTATAGGTATACTATTGGAAATGTTTTATGATAATAAGAAAAAATTTTATGAGTGGCAGCCTAGCAATGGAGAAGGGTACGAACTTACAATAAAAATTAGAGAAGACAAGCAATTCGAAATAAAAAATGTATCTCAAATATAGCAAGATAATATGATTAGAACTATTTTGGAGATGCGAAAGAAGATAACGAGGAGAACTATATGATTGAACTTAGTATAGGATTTGTTTTGGATTTATTAATTGGCGATCCTAATAATCCGCTTCATCCAGTTAGAGGAATTGGATATGTGGCTAAAAAACTTGAAGCACTGTTTAGAAGAATCCTTAGAAAGCATTTAAAAGCAGCAGGTCTTATTGTATGGATTCTTACTGTGTCAATAATATTTGCAATTGTATTCGCAATTATTAACTTATCTAGAGAATTTAATATTTACTTTGGAATTATTTTAGAGGGAATCTTGATATATTTTTGCATATCATCGAAAGCATTAGTTGTTGAAGGATATAAAGTAGTTAAGTTTTTATTAATAAATGACTTAGATGGCGCAAGAAAGCAGCTATCATTTATAGTGGGGAGAGACACTGCAAGTTTGAGTAAAGAAGGAATAATAAGAGCAGTTGTTGAAACTATAGCAGAAAATATGGCAGATGGGGTCATAGCTCCGTTATTTTATGCTATGATTTTTGGAGCGCCTCTCGCATTCGCATATAAAGCGGTGAATACATTAGATTCGATGTTTGGATATAAGAACGATGAATACATAGAGTTTGGGTATTTTCCGGCGAAATTGGATGATATTTTTAATTTTATTCCAGCCAGGATAACAGGAATGTTGATAATATTAGCTTCTGCATTTCTAGGATATGATTATAAAAATAGCTTTAAGATATACAGAAGAGATAGACATAATCATACAAGCCCTAATAGTGCGCATCCAGAAGCAGCTATAGCTGGTGCATTAGGGGTACAGCTTGGAGGGGCAAATTATTATTTTGGAAAACTTGTAAGTAAGCCTACAATAGGAGATAAAATTAAAGAAATTGATATCAATGATGTTAAGAAGACTGCTAAGGTCCTCTATTTATCATTTTTTATAGGATTTGTACTTACTTTAATATTTAGAAAGCTAATGATAACAATGTTTTAAGTGTCAGAAATTTGGGTGATTAACGAATATTATAATATAGAGATGTGAGAGTTAATATTAAATTAAAATTAATATATATATTGAAATAGTAAATTTATATTTAAGCTTATAACAAGCTAAAAATAAATTAAGATTGAAGTGGAGAAATTTAATTGAAACATATATGCACTATGCATAGGGAGGAAAGTCATGGCAAGCTTTGGACATGGTGGAAATGCTAAAGAAATAAGTAGAGAAAACAAAATAAATTACAAAGACATAATTGATTTTTCAGCTAATATTAATCCATTGGGAATGTCAAGTAGTGTAAAAGATGCGATTATTGAAGGTATAGATGAAATTGAGAAATATCCTGATATAACTTATTTTGAATTGAAGGATTCAATAGAAAAGTTCGAAAATGTTAGTAAAGAAAATTTGATTTTAGGTAATGGAGCAGCAGAAGTTTTATTTAATTCAGTAAGAGGAATTAATCCAAAGAATACACTAATTTTGGCCCCAACTTTTTCAGAATATGAAGAGGCAGCAAAGGCAATAAATAGTAATATTATTTATTATAATTTGAAAGAAGAAAATGATTTTAATATAAGAGAAGATATTCTAAATGATATAAATGAAAACTTAGATTTGATATTTATATGTAATCCCAATAATCCAACAGGTGTTATAACTGAAATAGATTTATTAAAAAGAATTTTGAACAAAGCGGAGAGAAATAATGTTAGGGTAATAATAGACGAATCGTTTTTGGATTTCAGAGAAGAAAGTTTTTCAATGATTCCCTATATAGATAAATATAAAAATTTAATTATAATAAAATCTTTGACCAAATTTTTTGCGCTTCCAGGTATAAGAATTGGTTATGCTATTTGCAGTGATTCAACACTAAAAGAGAAGATAGAAACTATATCTCCTGCTTGGAATATAAATATCTTGGCAGAAATAGCAACAAAAGCAGCACTTAATGAAAAGAATTATATAAAGAAATCTATAGAATTTATAGACCATGAAAAAAAATACCTTTATAATGAAATAAGAGAAATAGATGGAATTAAAGTCTTTGAACCAAGTGTGAATTTTGTTTTATTAAAAACTCTGATCAAAATAGATTTGAAAAAAGAACTACTAAAGAATAATATATTAATTAGAAGTTGTAGCAATTATGTAGGATTGGATAATAGATATTATAGGATTGCTGTACGAAGTCATGAAGAGAATTACAAACTGATAAAAATAATGAAAAATATATTTGAAATGCACAGAAATGAACAATAATTTAAGTTATGTATAGGTTAATTTTATTGTTAGAATCAGATGAAATATTAAGCTTTGATAATGAGAGGAGCCAGGATATGAATAGAAAATTTATTGCTTCAATAATGAGCGTGCTTGTAGGAATGAGTATAGGAATCTCTAATGAAGTTAATGCAGAAATTAGCAATGGATGGGTCAATAACAATAATGGCTGGAGTTATTATGAAAATGGCAGTGTAAAAACTGGATGGGTAAATGATAAGGGGAATTTTTATTACCTTAAAGACGATGGGAATATGGCTGTAGGATGGATTAATGTTAATAACAAGTGGTATTATATGAGTGAATCTGGAGCCATGAAAACAGGTTGGATTCAGTATAAAGGGGCTTGGTATTATTTAAGCCAAAATGGAGAAATGGTTTCCGATGATACTGTTGATGGATACTATTTAGGAGTAGATGGATCTTGGGTTGAAAAAAATTCAACTAGCGATGCGACGGAAATTAATGATGAATTTAAAAATAATATTACTATGAAAACAGAAAAAAATGAATATGGTCTAAATACTAAAGAAATTACTGTGTATATTACAAACAATGGAAAGGAATCAGCTTATTATGGAGTAGAATATGCAGTTGAAAAATTTGTAGATAATAGATGGAGTAAAGTCCCTTTTAAAGATGAACCAATGTTTATAGAAATTGCTTATAATTTAGAACCAGGAAAAACAAGTAGTCAAGTTATTTCTCTAGAAAATTTAGAGAATTTAACTGCGGGGAAATATAGAATAGTAAAGTTTAGCGGAAGATGTGCTGCTGAATTTGAATTAAAGTAAAAACAAATAAGAGGGGTAGTATGGATAAAGAAAAAGTTGTAGTTTCATTCAGCGGGGGAAAAGATTGCACTTTAGCCTTGTATAGAATGATTAAAAGTGGTTATAAAATAATAGGATTATTAGTTACTTTCGAAAATAAAAATGATTCGTATTTTCATAAAATACCAAGGAATGTTTTTCAGGACATTTCTAAAGAATTGGAAATTCCACTTATTGAAATAGATTGTAGCAATAAGAATAATTATGAAGAAGAATTTGAGCTGGCATTAAAAGCTTCAAAAGATAAAGGCGCTGAAATTTGTGTATTTGGAGATATAGATATAGAAGCACATAGAAGCTGGTGTTTAGATAGGTGCAAGGCAGCAGAAATTAAAGGAGTATTTCCTTTATGGCAAGAAAATAGGGAAAAGCTTACTAATGAATTTATAGACTGTGGTTTTAAGGCTATAATTAAAAAGGTAAATCTAAAGGCGCTAGGAATAGAATTCTTAGGAAAAGAATTAACCAAAGATGTTGTTAATGAAATAAAAAACTTAGGATGTGATCCTTGTGGAGAAAATGGAGAATATCATACATTAGTTTTTGATGGTCCTATATTTAAGAATTCAATCAAATTTAATAAGAATGGTACAGAGGTTACAGAGAATTATGGATATTTAACAGTAAACGGATTATTAGATTAATGATAGGACTTGGAAAAATAATTCGAAATTTGAATTCAAATGTTGGAAGTCAGAGATTAAAAATTAAATGTTAAGTATTGGAACTCGAATTTGAGGGGAGTAAAGAAATGGATAAAAAAAGTATAATGTTTTTAGGTACAGCGTCTTCTGTTGGTAAAAGTACTTTAGTAACAGCCCTATGTAGATATTTAAAGAATCAAGGGTTAAATGTAGCTCCTTTTAAGGCCCTAAATATTTCATTAAATTCTTATGTAACAAAAGATGGATTGGAAATGGGACGAGCTCAAGTAGTTCAAGCAGAGGCTTGCAAATTAGAGCCAGATGCTTTGATGAATCCGGTTTTGTTAAAACCAAGTGGTGAATATACACAAGTAATAGCAGATGGAAAAGTTTTTTGTAATATTGAGCCTTATAAATACAAGGAACTTAATGAAACTTTAAAGGTCAGAGTTAAGAAAGCTTATGATAAGCTAAGTAAAAAGCATGATGTAATTGTACTGGAGGGATCTGGAAGTTGTGCTGAAATAAATTTGAAAGATAGTGATATATCTAATATGGCTATGGCAGAAATTGCTGATGCACCTGTAATTTTAGTATCCGATATTGATAGAGGTGGAGTTTTTGCATCTATAGTTGGTACAATTCAATTATTACCCGAATCAGAGCGTGAAAGAATAAAAGGGGTAATAATTAATAAGTTTAGAGGTAATATAGAACTATTTAAACCTGCAATAAAACAGTTAGAGGAGATTATAAATATTCCAGTCCTTGGAGTTATGCCATATGAAAAATTTGATATTGATGATGAAGATAGTGTAACTGAAAGAATTAGGAACAAAGAAGAAGTTGGAACTTTAGATATTGCTATTATCAGGCTTTCTCATATGTCAAACTTTACTGATTTTAGTATTTTAGATAGAATTCCAGATGTGACTATACGATATGTGGATAAACCTAGTGAATTAAAAAATCCAAATTTGATTATAATACCTGGAACAAAGAATACAATTGAAGATTTAAGAAGTATGAAAGAAAATAAATTATTTGATAAAATAAAAGAATTAAAAGAGAGTGGTACACCCATTTTAGGAATTTGTGGAGGGTATCAAATGCTTGGAACGTTGATACTCGATAAATTAGGCGTTGAGGGTAATATATCTCAAGAGGATGGTTTCGGATTTTTGGATATAAAGACACGATTTAATGAGACGAAAGTTACAAAGCAGACTAAGGGAAATATTTTATGTGATCTAAAATCAATTAAGTCTATAGAAGGTAGCACTATAAGTGGCTATGAAATTCATAATGGAATAAGCAAGATTGGTAAGAAAGCAATACCTTTTATTAAGGATTTAGACGGTGATATCGTAGGTGTATGCGACAAAGAAAGAATTGTTGCAGGAACTTATCTTCATGGTATGTTTGATTCAGAAGAATTTATAAGTTCATTTGTTAAATCTCTTAAAGAGAACAACGATATTGTTGTTACAGAAGATATAATTATAGAAAAAGTAAATGAATATAAAGATAATGAATATGATAGATTATCTAAACTTTTTGAAGAAAATATAGATATATATCAGTTGAGAAAAATAATGGAACTTTAGGAAGAAGGGGATAGAGATGTTAACGGCTACTGAAGAGAGATTATTAGAGTATATAGAAGAACGCGCAAGAGCAAATGTTAAGGGTAAAACTTTCTATAAGATGACGGATATATTAGAGCAGGCGTTTTGGATATCTGAAGAAAAGGCATATGAGGTTTTAAAGAATGTAATAGCTAGAAAAAATATAGGAAATTCCAAAGATGCTATTATAGATGAATATATTGATATGCTTAAAAAGGGATATGGATCAATACAAGAACAGGTAGATTTATTTGGTGGGGATAAGTATACGAGTGTTATGTATGCGGCTGAAAGAAGATTAAAGCAGTATGAAGGCGGTACATTCTTTGATCTTCTTAGAGAAGTTTATAAAGTCCCAGACGAAGAAATTATGGAGGTAACAGAAAAGTATTTAAAGTTTTTAAACTCTCCAATATTTTCATATAGGTTAGAAAAGGAGACTTTTCATAAGTTTTTACAATCAGACCTAGAGGAATTAGATAAGCAGTTCAATAGGTTTGTAAATTTATAGTATTAAGTTAAAAAATAATTATTAAGCGAACATATCGTAGTTAAAGATAATAATTACGCTTTTAGGTATTAGAAGTAAATTTATATAAATAGAGCATATATGTATTCTAAAGAATAAAGAAAATAATAGATACAATTTTTATACCCAGTTTTTATAGTATTTATGTAATAATATACTATATGAACTGGGTATAAATTTATCATTTTAATACTCTAAGTATTGCTAATAATATAAGTAGAGCTCCTGATAACCAAGATAATTCAAGGTGTACTTTTTGAGCAAATTTTCGTCCAATAACTACCCCAAGAGATACTAGAGAAACTCCTATGATAAAGCATAATACTAAAACTTCCGTATAGTTAATGTTACATAGGCTAGATCCAATTCCTACTGCAAGACTATCTAATGATAATGCTAAACCTAGATAAAATGATTCTTTAATATTTAGGCATTTAGAGTTATCAAAATCAGCTTTTATTTCATCTGCATAAACTTGCAAGACAAATTGAAAGTCAAATATCTTAAATGTTAAGGGACTATCGGATTTCGAGCATTTTGAAATATATGATTTAAAAATATATTCAAATAATCTATATATTCCAAGTAACATCAAAAGTACAAATCCTAAAATTGCAGGAAGGTTACTTGGGAGTATGCTTTTAACTATTGAGCCAATAAGTAAAGAACAAGCAAGTGTAATGGTGCATACTAAATTTATTACTACTGCGCATATGGGTGGAATACGAATTTTCGAAGTACCATAAGCAATACTTGCAACAAAAGAATCTATGCATAACGAAGATACTAATAATAAAGACTCAAGCATAACTATTACCTCATAAGTTTTAGATACAATTCATGATATGAAAGAAAACTACTATTAGTTACAAATTTTGAGGTTTTATATTATTTTGGAATAGATTTATTAATAATAATTGAAATTCCTATAGAATCCCTGTAAACTATAAGAAATAATAACAATGAATATATAATATATATTGCAAAAATAATTCTTCATCATAATTCTAAAAATATTGTAAGAAGTTTAGACGTAATTGTGAATTGTGAAATGTACATCGTGAATTGCAACATATGTAATATATTGTTTTAATAACATATTCATATATATAGCTTTTGGTAATTTAAGTATTTATAATGTAGCAATTTAATCGCAACATATATATCTAAAAAATACCAGTAAATATGCTGTAAATTATATTATATAAATGGAGGAATAAAATGTATAAATTACTTGCACTAGATATGGATGGAACTTTACTTACAACTGATAAGAAGGTTTCAAAAAATACTGAGGCAGCTATAAAAGCTGCAGAAGAAAAGGGTGTTAAGGTGGTATTAGCATCAGGAAGACCATTAGATGGGTTAAATAGATATTTAGAAGAGCTTGATTTAAAAAAAGGTGAGGACTATGTACTTAGCTTTAATGGAGGATTAGTTCAAAATACTAGAGGAAAAATTGTCTCAAAGGTATGTTTAAAAGGAACTGATTTAAAATATATATATGAGATAAGCAAAAGACTCAATGTCAATGTACATGCTTTTTCTGCAAAGGATGGATTAATAGCTCCTAAAACTAGTCAATATACAGAATATGAAGCTACAATGAATGGAATAAATATTACTATTAAAAACTTCGATGAAGTTGATGACAATGAAGATATTATAAAAGTCATGATGATAGATCCACAAGAAATATTAGATCCAGCCATAAAGGAATTACCTAGTGAAATTTATGAGAAATATAGTGTGTTTAAAAGTGCACCTTTCTTCTTAGAATTTACTCATAAGGAAGTAGATAAAGGACTTGGATTAAAAAAACTCGGTGAATATCTAGGGATAAAGCGAGAAGAAATAATTGCATGTGGAGATGCTGGTAATGATTTATCAATGGTAAAATATGCTGGACTTGGTGTAGCAATGGGGAATGCTACTGAAGAAATTAAAGAAGCTGCGGATTTTATCACTGATTCAAACGATGAAGATGGAATAGTAAGAGTAATAGAAAAATTTATTCTAAATGAATCTAAATAGTAAGTTATAGGAAATTGTTTTATTATTGACTAACCACATTTTGATAGGCAATATGAAACAATTTCTTTTTATTATTTAGGAATTACCCATGAAGGCAAAGTCTTCTCAAAGTATAATGAAAATAGTTTTGTTTTTGTAGAAATTTATAATGGGCTGAAATATAAGGGGATTGTGTTACTTGAGAGTATAACGTATATAATAGTCCACGCAAGTTGGGGATTAAAAGAATATAAAATAAATATATTTAATTAATGAAATTTGATGTTTAAGGTAATATAATATATTTATGCACCTATATGGCAGGCTTAATTTGCTTGATAATTAAAAATTGAGATTAGCTATTTGGGAATTATTATGGGTGTTGTGCAAATGAAGGTTATGTACATATGATCTATATTTAGGGGTATGGTATAAATAATAATGATTTATTTAGGGGGAATATAAGCTTTGAGATTAGTCCCGATTGAAAACGTAAAGCCAAACACAGTACTTGGAAAATCCCTGTATGATATTAATGGTAGAATTCTACTTAGAGCTGGAGTAGTTTTAAGAGAAAATACAATTGCAAAAATAAAGGAAATAAATATTTTATCAATATATATAGTCGATAAATATAGTAATGAAGAAATTGAAGATATTATTAAGCCAGAACTTAGACAAAAAGCAATTATAACGATAAAAGAAGCATTTTCTAACATAGGAAGACTTAACAATAATAATTCAGTAAGGAATAGAGAAAGTGATTACACTTGGCAAGAGCAGAGTTATTTTTATAATATTGGAAAGATGGCGATAGATTTAATTGATGATATCTTAAATCGAAGAGATGTAATGCTTGCATTAGTAGATATAAGAAGTATGAATAATTATATGTATTCTCATTCTGTAAATGTTGCAGTAATATCCCTTACTATAGGAATTGCGCTTCAATTATCAAAGAAGAAATTGGAGGCCCTATGTATAGGTGCGTTGATACATGACATTGGAAAATCACTAATACCTAGAGAGATATTTGATAAACAGGGAAGTTTAAGTGAGGAAGAAAAAGAAATATTAAAACAACATCCAAGACTTGGATATAAGTATTTATCAAGTACTTATAATGTTAATAGTTTAAGTAAGCTAATAGTACTTCAACATCATGAAAGACCAGATGGAAATGGATATCCAGATGGATTAACTAAGGATAATATTATTGAACTAAGTAATATTGTAAGTATTGCCAATGTATATGACAATTTATCAACAGACTTGCCGAATAAAAGAGCAATGTTTCCAAGTGATGTGCTAGAATATTTAATGTCGAATGCAGGAACAATGTTTGATTATAATATAGTTAATATATTTTGTAGAATAGTAATTCCATATCCAAAGGGAACTATTGTAGAATTAAGTACAGAAGAAGTTGCTGTGGTTGAAGAGACAATACCAGGATTCCCGCTCAGACCAACTGTAAGAGTAATAGAAAGTCCTAGGGTAAGTAGAATTAGTATGAAAATTGATCTTATAAAACAAATTTCAATAGTTATTACCGGGGTTAAATATGAAATTGACTAGCATAAGCATACAAAGGCAATCTTTAGAGTAAGATTGCCTTTATAACTATTCAAAAATGTCAATAAACTTAAAATTAATAACATCAAATAAACCTTTGTCTGTAATCTTTAAATCTGGTATCACTGGTAAAGATAAAAACGATAATGTTAAAAATGGATTGAAATCAATTTGTGGTGCTATGATTTTGATAGCTGAATGGAGATTTTTTAAATCAAACTCAATTTCACCATATGTTCTATTTGTCATAAGCCCACCGATTTCAAGTTTAATATGAGCAAGAATATTTTTATCTTTAACTACAATTATACCGCCGCCCATTCGTTCCAATTCCGTAGCAGCAAATAGCATATCTTTATCATTTGTTCCAGCGATTATTAAATTATGGGAGTCATGAGCAATGGTGGTTCCAATTGCACCTTCCGAAATTCCTAAACCTTTTAAGATGCCAAGTCCTAAATTGCCAGAAGCCTTATGCCGTTCAATAACTGCGATTTTTACTAAGTCATCTTTAGTTGAGGAAGTGAAAAATTCATAATCATTGTTTTTTATAGAATTAATATCCGAAATATTTAGTTTTAAGTGAATACTTTCTAATTTATTTGGAATTATTTCTATTGCATTTAATATCTTAGCATTTTTATTTGGTATATTAATTTTGAAACTATCTTCACTTAGCGGTGGAAGATTTATAGAATTATAAAAAGCACTATTATTTGCGTTTTTTACCGAATCTGTATCGAAATTAACAAGTTCATTATTGTTTACAACTAGTTTACCTTCTTTATAAACTTGAGATATTTTAAATCTTTCTAAGTCATCTAATAATATAAAATCTGCAATGTATCCAGGGGCAATTGCTCCCTTGTTATTTAGTTTGTATAAGAGAGATGGATTTAGTGTTGCCATTTGAATAGCTGTTTCTGGATTTAAGTTAGAGTTGTTTATAGTATAAATAATTGAGCTATTAATTGATCCATTAGCAGCAATATCGTCAATATGCTTATCATCAGTGCAGAAGCAAAATCTATTACTATTAGATTCATTGACTGCAGGTAATAATTCCTTCAAGTTTTTAGCAACGGTACCTTCTCTAATTAGAATATACATACCACGTCGGATTTTATCAAGAGCTTCTTCAGCATTATTACATTCGTGATCGGTTAAAATATTGGCGGCCCTATAGGTGTTTGTCATCATAGATGTGAAGCCAGCCCCATGACCATCAATAACTTTATTATTAATAATTGAATCGTATATCTTATCAATTATCTTATCATCACATTCTGAGACTGAAGGATAATCCATAACTTCAGCTAAACCTAAAACTTTATCATTTTTATAAAAATCTTTTAAATCCTTAGAGAGCAAAGTTGCACCAGAGCTTTCGAAGCTGGTACCAGGAACACAGGATGGAAGCATAAAGTATATATCAAATGGGATGTTTTGTGAAGAATTAAGCATGAAATTTATACCATCAGTTCCCATAACATTTGAGATTTCATGAGGATCTGCAACAACAGATGTGATTCCGTTTAATAACGCCAGTTTGCTGTATTCAGTAGGTGTGACTAAACTAGATTCTATATGGCAATGGGAATCAATAAGTCCAGGACAAATATATTTGTTAGTTCCATCTACAATTTCATACCCATCATAGTCACCAATACCAACAATATATCCATCTTTAATACCAATAGTATCTACGAATCTATTCTTATTAAAAACATCAATTATGGTAACATTTTTAATTACGAGATCACATTTTATACTTCCATTAGAAGCCTTAATATGATTTATTAATGTATCTTTATTCAAATCGAATTCCTCCTTATTACGCATTTTTATTAGTTATATTCACTGTATCTAAAAAATATATTGCCTTATTATAATTGAAATTTGTGAATATTGTCAAAAGTAAAAATGTTTACAAATAAAATATATATATTATTTATTCGTGATAACGTTTAGGTAAAGGGCTTTTGTACATAATATGGAGATAAGAAAGTTAGGTGCATATTATAAATTTAGATTATAATATGCACCAACTTTTAATTATATGATTAACTATTTGACTAAATAAATTCTATACATGTTGGAGTTGGGATGTTTTCAGATTTTATAAAAGTTAATTCTCCTGTTATTGAATTAATAGAAAATATAGATATATTATCGGAATTTTCATTAGCACAAAGTAGGAATTTACCAGATGGATCCAATTGGAAATCTCTAGGAGAATCACCATTACAAGAAATAGTGTTTATATACTTAAGCTTTCCATTATCTGAATTTATATGGAATAAACTTAAAGAATTATTTCCTCTATCTGAGGTATAGAGAAATTTATTATTCTTGTGTATACGAATTGCGGAACCAGATTTTGTCCCGTTGTAGTCCTTTGGTAATGAACTTAAAGTTTGAATATTTTCAAAAGCAATATTTGATTTTACTTTATAATCAAAAACAAATATTTCAGAAGTTAATTCACTTAAAACGTAGTAATAGTGTTTTCCATTAGCATAAGTAATATGTCTTGGTCCTGTGCCGGCAGGGAATGTATAGCTTAAACTTTCATTCTGATATAGTTTCCCATCTTTTATTGAAGAAACTATCATTTTATCAATCCCTAAATCAATAGATAAAATATATTTCTCATCATTAGTAAACATTGAGCAGTGAATATGAGGTTTTTCCTGCCTTAATTGATTTACACTAGACCCACTATGACTTCCAAGCATAGGAGAATTTAAAATCAAGCCATCTAAAGTTTTGTAGACAAACATCTTGTTTTCATGATAGTTTGAAGAAATTAAAATCTCATGACTGTTATTTAGACTTACATGACAAGGTGGTTTTTCTTCTGAAAGATTAGAGTTTATTAAGTGTAGTTTATTATCTTCTTTCCAATATTTAAATGAAGATACCCCAGCTTTTTCCTTGACTTTACATGTTGAGTAAAGAATGTGTCGTTCTCTATCTAGAGTTAAATATGTTGGATTCTCTATATTGTAAGCTAAATTGATATTTTCAATATTACCTGAAATTGTATCAAAATTAATTCTATAGATTCCTTTGCTTTCATTTTTGGTATAAGTTCCAATAAATCCAACTGAAATATTTTCTTTTAGTACCATTATATATGCCCCCTTTTATTGTATATCTATTAGTATAGCATAAATAGAAGTAAAAGATATTTATGAAATTTTGCAGAGATCTATTGATTTTAATCATTTAATTATAGTAGTGGAAAAAATAAAAAAAATTAATAATTGTGTATAATTATTAATGTCAAAATACAATTAAATAATAGTAAGTTTTTGTAAATAGTTAATTATAAACATTTATAAACTGTAAATGAAGTAATTCTATGATTTATTAACAGTGATTACCATAAAATTAGTTTTATGCAAGTAAGTAGCAAAAAAATTCTTTATCATAATTTTGAAAATATTTCAAGAATTTTAGCCGTAATTTTGAATTGTGAAATGTGCATTGTGAATTTAAACCTATATAAATTTGTTTAAAGAATTTATGTTATACATTCATAGTTTAACTTGTGAAAGTGATAGCAACATAAATATATTATTTAAGTTTACATAATTTTAGTATTATATTTATTTTTATAATGTTGATAAGAAGTGGAATTTTGATATAATAATATTTATATACAAAAATAATCAAATAACAATTTAAAATAAGCAATAATCAAATTGGGGGGAAACAAAGATGCCAATAAAAATTCCTATAGAATTACCTGCATTTCAGGTTTTATCTGATGAAAACATATTCGTAATGAATAATGAAAGGGCTAATACTCAAGATATCAGACCGCTAAAAATAGCAATTCTTAATTTAATGCCCAAAAAAATAGTAACAGAAAATCAATTATTAAGATATTTATCTAACACGCCACTACAAGTAGAGGTAAGTCTAATACAAACTAAGAGCTATACTTCACACAATACACCGTCGGAGCATCTAAATAAATTTTATAGCTATTTTGATGATATAAAGCAAGAAAAATTTGATGGACTTATAATAACTGGAGCTCCAGTTGAACAAATGGCTTTTGAAGAGGTTACATACTGGAAAGAACTTACTGAAATAATGGAATGGAGTAAGACTCATGTATTTTCAACATTCTATATTTGTTGGGGGGCACAGGCAGGTCTATATTATCACTATAATATACCTAAATATGACTTAGATGAAAAAATGTTTGGTGTGTTCTCACATTGGGTTAATGATGAGAAAGCTGATTTGACAAGAGGATTAGATGATGTATTTTATGCACCTCACTCTAGACATACTGAAGTCAAGCGTGAAGATATAGAGAAAGTTTCAAATCTTGAAATTTTATCCGAATCGGAGGAAGCTGGAGTATTTATAGTTGCAACAAAAGATAGGAGAAATGTGTTTGTAACTGGACATATGGAATATGATAGAAATACATTGATGGATGAGTATATAAGAGATAAAGAAAAAGGCGATGAAATAGCTTTACCTAAAAATTATTTTAAAAATGATGACATAAATCAAAAACCGTTGTACACATGGAGAGGTCCTGCTAGCATAGTTTTTGGAAACTGGCTAAATTATTGCGTATACCAAAATACACCTTTTGATCTTAATGCTCTTTAGAAATTTTATAGATAAATATAAGTGCTTTTTAAGCACTTATTATTTTGTTTTTAAATTTTGTGAATCGTATATAAGGAGATATTGATGAAGGAAAAGAATTTTCATTTAATATTATTAATAAGTATATCTGCAATTTTAGTTGTATCGGGAATAAATCCTCATGATAGATTTACATGGGTATTAGAGGTTCTTCCGGCAGTGATAGGAGTTATGGTCTTAATAACTACTTATAATAAATTCGTATTTACTAACTTAACTTATACTCTTATTTGGTTTCATGCAGTTATATTAATAGTGGGTGGCCGTTATACATATGCAGAAATGCCTTTATTTAATTGGCTAAGAGATACTTTTGACTTGAGCAGAAACTACTATGATAGGCTTGGGCATTTTGCACAAGGATTTATACCAGCAATAATTATTAGAGAAATTTTCATAAGAAACAAAATTGCTAAAAATATAGCATGGACAAATTTTATTACAATATCAATTTGCCTTGCTATTAGTGCTTCCTATGAAATAATAGAATTTATTGTCGCATTAATTACTGGCGAAAGTGCAACTGCCTTTTTAGGAACTCAAGGAGATATTTGGGACACTCAGTGGGATATGATTTTTGCGCTTTTAGGTTCAATAGTTTCAGTGTTAACGCTGGGAAAATATCATGAGAATTTACTAAAGAAAAAGCAATAATATTTTCTTTAACAAAATTTGAATATTAATATGTCATTATTAATAATTTAAATATAGTACAGTTAGGAAAATTTGCATAAGAAGTATGAATGGGACTCCAATTGTAAACTTCTTATGCTTTGTTTTATGCCTAAAACTAGACATTCCAATAAGCATACCAATAGAGCCACCCAAAATAGAAATACCTATGAGATTTTTTTCAGGTATTTTCCATTCTTTATGAATAGCTCTTTGTTTATCTATAAGCATAATAAGAAAGCCTAGAAGGTTGATAATCAATAAATATGTAAATAGGATTTTTAACATAAATTTCACTCCAATATAATATTAAATATAAATTTGATATTAATGATAACATAATTCATACTGGAGCACAAAATATAGGAATATAGAATGAAAAAGTTGGATCTACTAAAGTCTATTAGTATTGCTTATTTTGAATATATGGCATTAGCCGCCTAAAGTTACATCTTGCTCATTGTACCACGATAAAGCATCATAAAAGTCTTCTTTCTTAAAATCAGGCCAGTAATTATCTAAAACATAAAAATCTGAGTAAACTGATTGAACTGGCAATAAGCCGCTTAATCTTCTTCGCCCACCCCATCTAAGTATAAGATCTATTCTAGAAATATCTTTTGATTGTAAATATGGTTGAATATGCTTTTTTGAAATATCTGCACTTTTTAGTAAATTTAAATCCCATTCCCAACCATAATTGATTAGAAAGTTTGCCTTTATTCCGCCTAAACCAAATTTTTTTCTTTTAGTGAATGGTAATAGTTCCTTTGGAAAGCAGCTAGACTCAGTATTACCTAAGACTAATATTTCGCAATCTTCTTTCGTCAAAAGCATAACAGAATCAATGCAAGCTTTAGTAAACGCTACTTTTTGCTCGCTGGGACGTTTGGTATTATCAATTGTGAATCCATAAAAGGTTACTTCCTGAATATTTTCTTTTTGGCATAATTTAAAGACCTCAAGTCCTGGATTTATTCCGTGATCATATCCCTTATCTTTGCTTAATGAGTTAGATAAAGCCCAACGTCTATTTCCATCAGGAATGATGCCTATGTGTTTCGGGATTCGCATAATTTTTTCACCTCTCAAATTTGATATTGCTTTTAAGAGTATAACCAAATTAATCCAAAAAAATACACACCTTTAAAAAAAGCGCGAAGCGCAATTAAGAACTTAGTATGAAAAAAGCGCGAAGCACAAATTCGGAACTTGCTAAGCGCAACCAAAATCTTAGATGAAAAAGCACGTGCCTATAAAAAAGCGCGAAGCACAATTCGGAACATATTAAGCGCAGCCAGGAAATCAGGTGAGAAAGTACTCATTTATGAAAAAATGGAAAAGCATAATTATTAACATAGGTTGGATATAAACTTAAAAAATAAAAACCCTAAGCATAAGTTTAGGGGATCCCATGCTTAGGGTGAGTCATTATAATATATAAACGACTTCTATTAATTAATAAGGGGTAAATAATTAACTACTTTACGATATTAGTATAATCCTGAAATGTGTCAAAAATATGTCAGAAATAAAAAATATATTTAATTTATGCAATAATATTTATAAAGGGTTGCATCTCTATAAAGGATAAGTTATTAAGTTATGTGAGTTGAGTATAAATATTTAATAATTAATTATAAATTAAATGTTTTTTGAGTTAAAATAGTATATACTAAAATATTAGCAGAACAAGATGTTTATCTAAGTTTAAAATTTTTTTAGAACAATGTTATGTTAATATATCCTAAGGAATATACTTTGATTAGAATTTTATTTGATAAAGAGTAAGAAAAATATTTTTCATTTCTATATTAATCAGAGTTAATCTATAATTCCTATAAGAATTGCTTGGAAAAAACAATCTCTATCTGATAAACTTAAGTGAGAGTCCAAATGTATCATTTGGCAACTCGAACTTACTCAGCGAACGAATGTGAGTCAAGTTTTAGCTAATAAGTCCAAAAGTGAGGATCCAAATTTTATATTTGGTTACTGCAGTTTCTCCTTGTGAGAATGTAGCGTTTGGAAACAAATAGAAAATGTAAATAAAAAAGTATGTGAGGTGTAAATACGTGATAGGCTTAATAGGCATAAGAAAAAATACTCCATTGGAAATTAGAGAAAAATTTATAGTTAAGTCTAAAAAATATAACGAGTATTTTAGAGAATTATTAAAGGAGCTAAATGAAGTAGTTATTTTAGCTACATGTAATAGAACAGAAATTTATTTTAATGCTTCTTTAAATGAAGAAGAATTATTAAAAAAGATTTTTGATATTTTTAATTGGGACTATGAATATAAAAAATATGTTTTTATAACTAATGGTAAGGATGCTTATAGGCATTTATTTGAAGTTTGCTCTGGATTTCATTCGAAAATATTAGGAGAAGATCAAATTTTAGGGCAAGTTAAAGACGCTTATGAAGAAGCTTTAGAATTTAAAGCTGTTTCATTGGAATTACATAGATTATTTCAGGAAGCTATTACTTGTGGAAAGCGATTCAGAAAAGAAGCTAAGTTATTTGAAATTCCAGTATCATCTTCTTCGATAGTGGTTAGCGAAGCTATTAATCGAGAATGTACTAAATTTATGGTTTTAGGTTATGGCGAAGTTGGACAGCTTGTAATGAAATATTTGCTTTCACATAAAATCCAAACTGTCTACTTGGTTGTTAGAAATCCTAAGATAAAAGATGAAATACAGGATGAACGAGTAAAAGTAATTACTTTTGAAGAAAAGAATAAATATATTAATAGTATAGAATGTATAATAAGCTGTACTTCAGCACCACATCCAGTTGTAAAAACAGAAGATATTAGTGAAAGTGGAAATAGATTACTAATATATGATTTATCGGTTCCAAGAGATGTGGAAAAAGAGGTAGCGTTATTATCTAGGACTGAAGTTTATAATATTGATACAATAAGCCGTATAGATGATGCAAATAAAAAATTAAGAAAAGATAAGATGGAAGATAATAGACATATAATGAATAAATACCTAAAGGAATATGATGAATGGTTAAAATTAAGAAGTATTTCTCATGTAATCAAAAACTTAAAAACTGTTGGAAATGATGTTTACGAGAAAAGAGTTCAAACTTTTTCACATAAAAGCAAAGATAAAAATGATATTGCTTTAGCACATAAATTAATTAAAAGTACATCTGATTTTTACATAAATAGAGCAATTGAAGTAATTAAAAAAGAGACTCTAAAAGGATGTGGTGAAGAATGGATAGAGATAATAGAGAAGATATTTATGACGAAGGAATAGAGTATTCTTATATCTCATTAATTTCTAAAAAACTGAGAGTTGGAATAGTTGGCGGAGGTAAAGCAGGCACAATAAAAGCAAGACATTTTGTAAAAAATAAATGCTGTGTTGAGGTAATCTCTAAAACTTTTGATGGAGAATTAATAGAACTTTCTGAAGCATTTCCAGAAATACTTACGCTTATAGATGAAGATTTAAGCTATGAATTTTTAAGGGATAAGCATCTTATAATTATTGCATTAGATGATGAAAATTTAAAAAACATAGTAAAGAAATATTGTGAAGAGAACTATAAGATATATATAGATTCATCTGATTTTATAAGTGGAATGGGAGTTGTTCCGATTCAAAGAAGTACAGAAAATGCAGTATTTGCTTTAAATACCAAGTATGGAAATCCAAAAGGAGCAGTTTTACTTTCTAACAAAGTAGAAAATACTATAAAAGAATATGATGAATTTATTAGATATATAGGATTGATACGAAATAAAGCAAAGTCATTTCCAGAGCTTAAAATACAGATAACTTCGTTTATTGGAAATGATGAATTTAAAAAATCTTTTGATAAGGGTGAAGCTGAAAAAGCATTAAGAAGCAGATTTTCGAAGGAAATTGTAGATTATTTAATCAATTTTTAAATGGATTTGTAGATAAATGAATTTTGGAGGTAGAATTAAATTAATGAATAAATTAACTATAGCAACAAGAAAAAGTAAATTGGCACAGACACAAACAGAAATAATAATGAGAAGTTTAAAGGATAAATTTAATATAGATAGTGAAAAAATGCTTATTGTTACTGAAGGGGATAGAAAATTAGATGTTTCTTTAGCAAAGATAGGCGGAAAGGGATTATTCGTAAAAGATATAGAAATTGCACTTTTAGAAAAAAGAGCTGATGGCGCAGTTCATAGTATGAAGGATGTACCTTATGAATTGAGTCATGAATTTGAAATAGCGGCTATAACAGAAAGAGAAGATATAAGGGATGTATTAATTTCTAAAGATAATATACCATTTAAAGAGCTTAGAAAAGGTGCAATCATTGGAACTAGCAGTATAAGAAGAGCTTGTCAGTTAAAGCTTATGAGAAATGATTTGGAGATAGTTCCAATTAGAGGAAATGTTCAAACTAGATTAGAGAAAATGAAAAATCAGAATTTAGATGGAATCATACTAGCTTCCGCAGGATTAAAAAGATTAAATGAAGAAGATATAATCACTGAGTATTTTGATCCTAAAGTATTTATACCAGCAGTGGCTCAAGGAGCTTTGGGAATAGAGTGTTTAAAAACTAGCAGTGCTAAAAAATATTTTGAAAAAATGGAAGATTCAAATGCTAAGCTAACAGTTGAAGCTGAACGAAGCTTTATGAGAATGCTAAATGGTGATTGTCACAGCCTTATTGGAGCTTATTCTGAAATTCAAGGTAATGATTTATATATGATTGGTATATATGATATAGGCGGAAGAATAGTTAAAAAAGATATTTTAGGAGATAAAAACGATCATATTGAATTAGGAAGAAAATTAGCAAATAAGATATTAGAGCTATAGGAGAGATGGAATATGAGTAAAGTATATATAATAGGTACAGGTCCAGGAGATGAAGAGTTATTAACATTAAAGGCTGTCAAGGTATTAAAAAGATGCACAGCTGTCCTTTATGATAGGTTAGTTTCAAATAATGTGTTAAATTATCTGGAGCCAAATTGTGAAATTTATTATTGTGGAAAGGAACCAGGAGCTCATTCAAAAACTCAGGAAGAGATTAATGAGCTTTTAGTTAAGCTTGCAAAAGAAGGGCATACAGTTGGAAGAATTAAAGGTGGAGATCCTTATGTTTTTGGAAGAGGCGGAGAAGAGGTATTGGCTTTAGTTGATGAAAATATAGAATTTGAGGTAATACCAGGGGTGACATCTCCTATTGCAGTCTTAAATTATGCGGGAATCCCAATAACTCACAGAAAGATAGCACAAAGTTTTCATGTTATAACAGGAAAATCTGCGCAAGATTTAAATGTGAATTTTAAGGCATTAGCTAAAGAAGAAGGCACATTAGTATTTATGATGGGATTAAGCAATTTAGATAATATAGTTGAGGAGCTTATTAATAATGGAAAAGAACCAACTTTTCCATGTGCAGTAGTGATGAGAGGAACTTCAGCTAAGCAAAAAAAGGTAGTAGGAACTCTTGAGAATATTTCACAAAAAGTAAAAGATGCTAAATTACAATCTCCATGTATAATTGTAGTTGGTGAAGTTGTAAATTTAAATAAAGATTTGAACTGGTATGAAAATAAACCTTTGTTTGGAAAGAATATATGTATTACAAGATCAAGGAGACAATCTGAGAAATTAAAAAATAAATTAGTTGACTTAGGAGCGGAAGTTACAAGTTTTAATTCTATTAAGATAGAAAGCAGTGCGGAAAACTTAAATGATTATATAGATAAGATAGAAAATTATGATCATATAGTATTTACTTCAGTTAACAGTGTAGAAATATTTTTTGATTATCTTATTGAAAAAGATTATGATATAAGAAGAATTAAGGCTAAAATATCTGCAATAGGAGTTGCTACTGCAAATTCTTTAAAACAAAGAGGAATTATCTGTTTTGCAAAGGCCAGAGAATTTGTTGGCGAAGGTCTAGTAAGCATATTAAAACCTCATTTGAAAGCTGATCAAACTCTACTTTTGCCGTGTTCTGCAAAAAGTAGGAAATATATCTATGAAGAACTAACAAATTGTGGTGCAAGTGTAGATAAAGTATATATATATGATACGGTTTGTGGATCAGTAGTTAATAAGAGATCTTTTGATGAAGTTGACATAGTATTCTTCACAAGTCCGTCAACAGTTGAAAACATGATTGATATGTTAGGTATTGAGGAAATTAAGAAAAAGCAGGTTATAGCTATAGGACCAAAGACTAATGAACCTTTAGAAAAGTATGGAATAAAAGCATACGTATGTAAAGAACACTCAGAGGAAGGATTTCTGAAAGAGATAGAAAATTTATGTAAAAATAATTAGGGAGATGGGAATTTGGTTATTTCGGTTTCTATTATGATAATTTTTATTATTATAGGATTCCTGCTAATGAATAATAAATGTTTATGGCTCATTTCTGGATATAATACGATGACAAAAGAAGAAAAGGAAAAGTACGATAAAAAAGCCTTATGTAAATTCATGTCTTATTTAATGTTTGCAATTGCAGCATGCCAAGGTTTTATAGCGTTGGGCGGTTACTTAAGAAAAAGCTGGATATGGATATTGGCGAGTACCATAATGATTGTAATATGCATCGGTGCTGTGATTTATTGCAATAGAGGAAATAGATTTTTAAAATGATTAATATATAAATTTAGATAGTAAATAAAATGAGTGACATCTTTGAAGATGGCTAAAATAATGGAGGAGTTTGTTATGATTAAAAGAGGTAGAAGACTTAGAGTTAATGCTGCCATTAGAGATATGGTAAGAGAAACAAGTTTAGATTCAAAGGATTTTATTTATCCAATTTTTGTTGTTGAGGGAGACAATATAAAAAATGAAATTTCATCACTTCCAGGCGTTTATCATTATTCAGTTGATAGACTGTATGAAGTAGTTGAAGAAGTTAGAGAAGCTAATATTTCTGGAGTATTACTTTTTGGAATTCCAGACCATAAAGATGAGTGTGGTTCTGAAAGTTATAATGATAATGGAATTGTTCAACAAGCAATAAGGGAAATAAAAAAGCTTGATAAAGAATTGCTTATTATTACTGATGTTTGTATGTGTGAATATACTTCACATGGACACTGCGGAATAATACATGATGAATATGTAGATAATGATGAAACATTAGAATATTTAAGTAAAATAGCAGTATCACATGCGAAGGCAGGTGCAGATATTATAGCTCCTTCAGATATGATGGACGGAAGAATTGGATCATTAAGAAGTGCATTAGATGAGAATAACTTTAAGAATGTTAGCATAATGAGTTATTCTGCTAAATATTGCTCAGCTTTTTATGGACCATTCAGAGATGCTGCAAATTCAGCGCCACAATTTGGAGATAGAAAGACATATCAAATGGATCCAGGAAATAGAATGGAAGCTATTCGTGAAACGCAAATGGATGTAGAAGAAGGGGCAGATTTCATTATGGTTAAGCCAGCACTTTCTTACTTAGACATAATAAGAGATTGTAAAGAAAACTTCAATCTTCCTCTCGTAGCTTATAATGTAAGTGGTGAGTATGCTATGATAAAAGCAGCTGGAAAGCTTGGCGTTATTGATGAAGAAAGAGTAATGATGGAAACTTTAACATCGATTAAGAGAGCTGGAGCAGATATAATTATCACTTATCATGCATTAGAGGCAGCAAAAGTTCTAAAAAGATAAGAGAGTGTAGTATAGGTATTAATTAAAAAATTTATATATATTGCAAAAATAATCATTCACCATAATTCTAAAAATATTACAAGAATTTTAGTCGTAATTATTAATTATAAATTGTGCATTGCAACATAAATATATAAATCTTTTACAATTTAAATATTTAAATATTTAAATATTTAAATATGTAAATATGAAACAATAAAAATATAAACATATATAAATATTTATAGATTTTATGCGGTCTAAGGAGGAGTTAAATTGAAAAACGTTGATATACTTAAAGAATCAGAGGAATACATGCCTGGTGGAGTTAACAGCCCAGTCAGAGCTTTTAAGGGAGTTAATTTAAATCCGCCTGTTATAAAGAGCGGAAAAGGTGTAATAATTAAAGATGAAGAAGATAATGAATATATAGACTTCGTATTAGCTTGGGGGCCATTAATTCTAGGACATTGCGATGATGATGTTGTAGAAGCTATTAAAGAAGTTAGTTCAATGGCATTGGCTTTTGGTGCACCGACAAAATTAGAATTAGATTTGGCAAAATTTATGTGCACTAATCTAGATAATGTTGAGATGCTCAGAATGGTGAACTCTGGAACAGAAGCTACTATGAGTGCAGTTAAACTTGCAAGAGGATACACAAAGAGAAAAAGAATTGTTAAGTTTGCAGGGTGCTATCATGGACATTTTGATGGTTTTTTAATTGAAGCTGGATCAGGAGTAATGACAGGAGGAATACCAGGTTCACTTGGTGTGCCAAATGAAAGCATAGAAAATACATTAATTGGTATATATAATGATAAGGAACAAATTACAGAATTATTTAAAAAATATGGTAATGAAATTGCTGGAGTTATTATTGAGCCGGTAGCTGGAAATATGGGAGTAATAAAGGCAGAAAATGATTTTATGGAAACCCTAAGAGATCTTTGCAATGAATATGGTTCACTATTGATATTTGATGAAGTAATGAGTGGATTTAGAGTGGCATTTAAAGGAGCACAATCACTATTTAACGTTAAGCCAGATTTAGTTACTTATGCTAAGATCATGGGTGGCGGGCTTCCATGTGGTGCATATGGAGGAAGAAAAGAAATAATGAAAAATCTATCACCTTTAGGTGGAGTTTATCAAGCTGGAACTATGTCAGGTAATCCAATTGTTATGGCAGCTGGTATCGCAACTTTAAAGAAGTTGAAAAATAATCAGAATTATTATGATCACATCGAAAATATAGGAGCTAGACTTGAAGAAGGTATAATAAGTGTATCAAAAAAATATAATCTTCCAGTTGTAATGAATAGAGTTGGAGGAATGATGACTTTATTCTTTAATGATTTAAAAGAAGTTAGAACTTATGATGATGTTAAGAAATGTGATGTAAATAGATTTAATAGATATTTTGAGCATATGTTAAAATCAGGATTTAATTTACCTCCGTCACAATTTGAAGCATTATTTTTAAGCGTACAACATAAAGAAAGTCATATAGATGCTTTCTTAAAAGCATTTGAAGAATTTGCATCAAATGAAAATAAAATGAGTTTATAATAGAATGCATTAATAAACTTATAAAAGGAATGACTTACATATGAATAAAATTAATTATCAAAAGGAATTAGATTCCTTAATTGAAAATTTGGTAAAAAATGAAGAGGTTCCAACTTTACTGCTTCATAGTTGCTGTGCACCTTGCAGCAGCTATGTGTTGGAATATTTGTCGCAATATTTTAAGATAACGATCTTCTTTTATAATCCTAATATATACCCAATGGAGGAGTATACTAGAAGAGTTGCAGAACAAAAGGGTCTTATATCAGAAATGAAAGTCAAAAATGAAATAAGATTTATTGAAGGAAAATATGATACTGAAAGTTTTTATAAGGTAACTAAAGGGTTGGAAGAGGAAAAAGAAGGTGGAGTTAGATGTTTTAATTGTTATGAATTAAGACTTAATGAAGCTGCTATCATGGCCAAGGAAAAAGGCTATGATTATTTTACAACAACATTATCTATAAGCCCTCATAAAAATTCTGCTAAATTAAATGAAATTGGTAAAAAGTTATCTGAAAAATATGGTGTAAAATATTTATATTCTGACTTTAAGAAGAAAGAAGGGTATAAACGTTCTATAGAGCTTTCTAAACAATATAAATTATATAGGCAAGATTATTGTGGATGCGTATTTTCTAAAAATGAAAGAATGAGTTATGATGATGAAAAAAATAAGTAAGCAATTATTAAATAAAATATAATAAAAAAAGTACAACAGATAAATACTTAATATTATATAATAATACAAAGGAGAGGATTAATGTGTCTGATAAAATTATAGATTTTAATGAATTAAAAAATAAGGTCAAAGATAAAGACATAGATAAATTCGAAGAGTATATTTATTCTATGTACTATAAACTGGCTGAAGGCAAAATGAATATGTCTGATTTCTCCAAAAATATATTAGCTTACATGGAAGAAAATAATATATCACAAGATAAATTAATAAATATACAAAAAAAGTTTTTAGAAAGATATGGAGTAGATCCTTCTTTAATTCAGGAGCAATTTAAAATACCCGGATTTGATATGGGTGGAAGCAATTTAGACTATCAGACTATTAAAAAGACAATGGGCTTTCAAGAAAAATACAAAAGCAGAATATCTAATAAAACAATGTCTGAATATTTCATAAAAAACGAAAAAAATGATTTGAAAGTACTTCTAGAAAATTTAGATGTTATATTAGTTAGTGAGAAGAATATAGATTTAAATGATAATGAGTTAAATGAATTTTTATGCTCATATAAGAAAGTAATAGAGGATAAGAAAATAAATATAGTAATATGTGAAAATGTAAAAAATTACGAATATTAATTTTCTAGGTGAAGTGTCAGGTAAGGCATATGAAATTATATAACAAGTCCAGAATTACCATGGAATGTTCTTGTATGCAGAAAAGTTCTGTATTGGAGTATAGCTGTTCTTTTCATAAGTGCGTAGCTGCGTTTTATAAGATGTATATTTTAGAATACTAAAAAGTTAAGGGTGAGCCATAGAGAAATTAGGGCATACCCTTTATTTTTTTATATTTATGTGCCGAACATAGGTATGTGCTAATGATGATATCATGTGATTTGGATGATATAGTATCAACCATTAGTCTATGAGAAGAATGTGTCTGATGTGAATAATAATATGAAGGAAACCGAAGGTAAAGTCGTGCCTGAGGTATACAACTCACAGTTGAGGATTAGATTTGTTGCATCACATTACCTACGATTTCTATAAATATTTACTCTATAAAGGTGAATTGAATATTATAAATTTAAGTAATCCTTCAGAAAAATCCATAATATCATCTTTAGAGATATTTGATAAATCGTGAGCGCTGCTATTTAATGTAATCAGCTTGGCTTTTGAGTGCTCCTGAACACATTTATCGTAGAGTTCCTTTGAGCTTTCATAAGGAACCATATTATCTGAATCACTATGAATTATCAAAGTATTTGGATTCGATTTGTTTACATAGTTTATAGGATTATATTTTTTTATTACATCCTCTTTATTTGAAATAGAAGCAAAAATTTTTGTTAAATCATAATTTAAATCTTGAGTATTTAGTAGACTTAAATCAGTTGGACCTGCAAAATCGATCAAGTATTTTACCTTTGAAGAATAATTGCTTAAATCTCTATCATCTATAAACTCATCATCATCACTATAACTTGCCATAAGAGAAAGATGCGCACCAGATGAAACACCAATGATGCCTATTTCACTTGTATTAAGATTATAGGAATATTGATTCTTATTTATCCACCTTATAGTATCTTTAACATCAGAAATTTGCTTGGTGAAATTTTCTTTTTCTTTCATAAGTTCATAGGAAGTACTTATGATTGTGTAACCTTGTTCTCTAAAGGTATCTAGTACAGGACTCAACGCATCAGGAATATTTTTATCTCCATAAGCCCAGCTTCCACCATGCACATATACAAGTACTGGTGAAGATTTATATACTTGATTTATTGGGCCGTAAATATCTAATTTTAAGGGAACACCATTAGTATTTTTATAAATAACATCTTTGTAATTCATTGAACTTGATGATTTTTGAGTATTAAATTCTTGTATTGTCCATGCATGATTTTTTAAAGAAATATATTTATCAGCAATTCTATACGATAATATAATTCTTTTGTAGAAAAATAAACTAAAAATAAAAAGTACAATAAATAAAATTGAGAAAAATCTTTTAAAAAACTTCTTCATTAAATACTGCATGCCTAATATTTAATAAAATTTACTTAGGTATTTATAATAATTTAGGCATATCTCCTTTCTGAAAAGATTTTATAATATCAAAATACTAATATAGGCAGTCTAAAGAATGTGTATAGAAAACAGGCATTTAAGTACACTTAAAGACTATATTAGAATTTCTATATTAATATAAATTTATACTATAAATTTATATTACAAAAGATTTAAATAATTCGCAAATTAAGAAATTTGCAATTTATTGGGAAAAAATAGATGCATTTTTAATAAAAATAAAAGTATAAATAATATTTTATATTAGTATGAATATGAATAATATATAAGAAGAGACGATTAGTTATTAACCTTTTTGAAAGGAGAAGATATGAGCAATCCTTTTGGTATACTTGTTTATTTGGATGAAATTTTAGTTAGAAATTTATCCTCTTTAGTGTTAACTGGATTCATAGAAACAATAACTAGAACTCAAGCGTTTGATAGAACATTATCAGCAGGGTTTCATGAGGGAGATAGAATAGAAAATTCTAATCAAGGAAGTGTTACAAGAATTGAGAGAAAAGGATTTAAGGATAAAAATGAATTAGATGCTAATAATAATTTTGAGCATCATCATATTGATAAAGAAATAGATGCAAGGCAATGTGTAAGAGAGGAAAGGCAAGTCAAAACTACTTATACTACATTCGTATTAAATGGAAGTTTAATTAACTACTTCAATGAAAATAAGCAGTTGCAGCATAAAAATGAAAGAGATATAGAAAATAATAACATATATCCAGGAGATCTAATTGAGATTGAAGGAACAATCACAAATAAAAGCATTATGTCTTATATTGAAACTCTAATTAATTTGATAACAATATTTGGAGCAGAATACTTAGATGATTTAACTAAAGAGTGTAATGTGAAAATAAATTTTTCAATGTGTTTAAAAATGCTGACTTATATGAAAAGTATTTTAGAAAATAATAATACTACAGATTTAATTATGAAGTGTGGAAATGGAACAATAATATTAAACGTCAATAAAGATAATTTTATGAATAATAAATTTAATATATTTGATAATATAAATTGTCCGTGTAGGGTTATAGGAAAAGTAATAAAAACGTGCACTGAAGAACACGATTCTATAAGTTTACTTAGAAAAACTGGTCAAGAACAGTTTTATGAGAAGTTTTTTGAGCAATTTACTCCTCTTATAGAGTGCTTAGAGAAAAATGATATTTTTGTACCAGAGTGCCCAGATTTAAGAATTAATGAATGTGCAATCCAAATAATGCCATTAAACATTTACATGTAAAAAAATATTATGATTTTCATGTGTTTTATGGAAAAACACTTGTTTATCTATAGGATACATGATAATATATATTACAGGTGGAATATGTTTATATATACTTAAATTTGTTAATTAATAAAGATATATTTTCATATTTAATACAATTTTGAGGTGATATTAGATGAAGTTTAGAAGTACTAGGGGTCTGGATAAGAATATAGAATCTGCTAGAGCAATAATTAATGGAATTTCAAAAGATGGCGGATTGTATGTTCCAGATGAATTTCCTAAAGTCTATGATGAATTGAAGGAAGATACGCATATTAAATATGAAGATCTAGCATTTAAAGTTATCAATGAGTTTTTTACAGATATTGATGATGCGGAATTAACTGGGGCAATTAATGACGCATATAATGATAGATTCAGTGTGGAAGTAAAGAACAATTTTTTAGAATTATATCATGGACCAACTTGTGCATTTAAGGATGCAGCGTTGTTATTTTTACCACAAATCATGAAAAGAGCTAAAAAGATTTGTGATGTTAAAGAGGATATAACAATTCTTACAGCAACATCAGGAGATACAGGAAAAGCTGCACTTGAAGGTTTTAAAAATGTTGATGGTTTTAAAGTTGTAGTTTATTATCCTAAGAATGGTGTTAGTGCAATTCAGGAAAGACAAATGGCAAGTCAAGAAGGAAACAATGTTAAGGTCATTGGAATAAAGGGGAATTTCGATGATGCTCAGACAGGCGTAAAAGAAATCTTCGGAGATAATGAATTCAGAGAAGGGCTATCTCAAAAAGGATTTATCTTATCATCGGCAAACTCCATTAATATTGGAAGATTAGTACCTCAAATAGTGTATTATTTTTATGGATATTTCAATTTAGTGAACCAAGGAGTAATACAAAGAGATGAACCTATAAATGTTGTAGTTCCTACAGGAAATTTTGGAAACATATTAGCAGGATATTATGCTAAGCAAATGGGATTACCAATAGATAAATTTATATGTGCATCAAATGAAAATAAAGTTCTTGCAGATTTCTTTGAAACTGGGGTATATGACAAGAAAAGAGAACTTATTTTAACAGAATCACCGTCTATGGATATACTTGTTTCATCTAATCTTGAAAGATTATTATTTGAAGCAAGCGGTAGAGATACTGAAGTTGTTAGTAAATTAATGGAAGATCTAACTACTAAAGGTGTTTATGAAGTAAATGAAAAAATTAAAAGCTTCATAAAAGAATTTTATGGAAACTTTGCAACTACAGAAGAAGTGTATGATGCTATAAAGGAAGTTTATAAGAAAGATAATTACTTGATGGATACTCATACAGCAGTGGCATATGTAGTTAAAAAGAAGTATATAGAAGAAACTAAAGACGACAAACCAACTTTAATACTTTCAACAGCAAGTCCGTTTAAATTTCCAAGAAGTATTTGTAATGCACTTGATATTGATGTAGAGGGATTAGATGATTTTAAAGTACTAAATAAATTATCTGATTCAACAAATAATAAAATACCAAATAGTTTAAGCACTTTGGAAAATGCAAAAGTAAGACATGATGAAGTTTGGGATAAGAGTGAGATGAGAAATGCTCTATTATCTTATTTGAATTCATAGGTGATAAACATATGATTACAGTTAGAGTACCAGCTACATCAGCAAATATGGGACCTGGATTCGACACGCTTGGAATAGCATTAAATTTATACAATGATTTTGCATTCAGGGAAATAGAAGATGGTTTGAAGTTTAATGGAATGCCAGAAGAGTTTTGTAATGAAGATAATATTATTTACAAAGCAATGAAATATTGTTTTGATAAAGCGGGCTATAAAATAAAAGGATTAGAAATAAGTGAAATTAAACAAAATGTTCCAGTATCTAGAGGTCTTGGAAGTAGCTCTACATGTATAGTTGGGGGACTAGTAGGAGCTAACGAAATCTTGGGGAAGAAGTTTTCAGAAGAAGAGTTGTTGGAGATGGCTGTAGAAATTGAAGGACATCCAGACAATGTTGCACCAGCCTTACTTGGGGGCATGGTTGTTGCAATAGTTGATGAAAACAAGACCTATTATGATAAGATAGATGTAAAAAATGGAATTAAGTTTATTTCGATAATTCCTAATTTTAGATTATCTACTGAAGAAGCAAGAAAAGTGCTTCCGAAGGAGATAAGTTTAAAAGATGGAGTATATAATGTATCAAGAGCAGCTCTTATGGTTGCATGTTTTTCTAGCGGAAAATATGAACTATTAAGGTATGCATGTAAAGATGCCTTTCACCAAAATTACAGGAGTAAATTAATTCCTGGTTTTGAAGAGGTGTATAATAAGAGTTATGAATTAGGAGCTCTAGCTTGCTATTTAAGTGGAGCAGGTCCTACAATCATGGCGATTATCGATGAAAAGGATGAGCGCTTTAGCAATAAGCTTAAAGAATTCTTGCAAATAAAAGGATTGGAATGGAACATATTAGAGTTATCTTTAGATAATGCGGGGGCAACCATTATAGAAGGTACAAAATGATGAGTGGAGATTACTTGGTTATAGATAAAAGGGTTTTACCTGATGTTTATGAAAAAGTTCTTTTTGCAAAAAAATTATTAAAAGATGGAAAAGTAAAAGAAATAACTGAAGCAGTAAAAATAGCAGGAATAAGTAGAAGTGTTTACTATAAATATAGAGATTTTGTATTTGATTTTGCAGAAACTTCAGAGGGTAGAAAAGTTACCTATAATATTATATTTAAGAATGAAAAAGGGCTTTTGTCAAACATAAGCAATTATATTACAGAAAAAGGTGGAGATATCTTGACAATAAATCAAGGTATACCTTTAAATGGCTATGCTAACTTAAGCATAACCATAGATTTATCTACTGTAGATGGAGATATAAAAACATTGACAGAGGGCTTACTTAACATAAGAAATGTTGAAAAAGTTGAGTTTATAGGAATGGAATAGGAAGGGAAACCTTCCTATTTTAATTATATCAATTTTAAAGAATATTAATAAAATATAAAACCTGTTTAAAATATGCTAAAATAAATTAAAGTCGGTAGAGACAAGTTCTATAGGGAACGAGGAAGGTTTTATAATAACTATAAAGGTTAGAAATATCACATTATTCAGAAATGGAGGTGTGTTTTTTATTACACAAAATTAAAATGGAGTGATTTCATGATTAGAAATAAATATGAAAGTGATTATATAATTAAAAAGCTTGGATTAAATAGAATGTCAGAAAAGATATTTACGGATAATTCAACTTTAGATGAAATTAAAAGTTATTTAGAAGAGAATACCTATGAATATTATAATATAAGAGATAAATCTGTATCAGGAGGTAAGTTTTTATATATGCTTACTAAAGATAAAGTATTGTTGGAAAGCAAAAAATACAAGAGATATGCAGTATATGAGAGTTTAGCCATTGCAGATGGTAGATTAATATTACAAGGTGACATAGAGATAGACAGAGATTTTATTATGAGAGCATCGTTAAGTGATATAAAAGGAATATCAAATAGAATTGCAATGGAAAAGCCAGTATATAATATTTATAATTACGATTTAAAAGAAAAAAGAGATCCGCCAATAAGTGGATTATCTAAAGTTATAGATTATATATCACAAAATTTTTTAATTGACATGGTGGTTGAGTTCTCTCTGTTTGAAATACCAGTAGGAATAAATCAAGAAAATATAATAATTTGGGAATTAAGAAACTACTAAAAAGTGATGACTAAAAATATCTTGAAATAAATTCCAAGATATTTTTTTATGAAAGAACAAACTTCATTTTCTTGTAACTCATATATTAAAATTTTTTCACCATATAAATAAAAGGCACTCATTATGAGTACCTATCAATAATTAGAGAAAGCAAAGTGGAAAGTTTGAACTCTAACTTACTTAATTTTATTATAGCATAAAGAGTGGAATATATGAATGCCTGAAATAAAAAAACAATTTAGCATAAACTCTATAATTATTTATTTCAAGATGAATTAAAAAAATCACAAAAATATTGAAGAGTTTAGAAAATACTAGTATGTTTAAACTACAAAAAATACAATTATTTTTTCAACTTACAAGTAATGACATAAATTTACATAGAAAGATGTTATAATTTAATTGTAAAAGGGTTTTAAAATAAAAATGGGGTGAGATAATGAGAATATTATGTAATAATTGTGGTTTGAAATGTCATATTAAGGAATGGAAGGAAAGGCTTGATGATTTATTAGCTAAAAAGCAAAATAACTTATTGGATGATGAAGTAATTTGCTTAAGTCAATCTATTGATGATTTAATATCTGACTGTATATTTTGCAATACAAGCAATTTATATAGTTCCAATCGAAGAAATACCGGTGAAAGAGATTCTATTTTATACTACTATGGAGAGCAGCATTTAATTGTTAATTTATATAATTACATAGAAGAAGGAATAAGAAGTAAAGAAAATATCTATATTTCTGTTGAGAAAAATTTTTATAAGAGATTAGAAAATTATCTTATAATTAATAGAATTCCTACAGAAAAATTTAAATTTATGTGCTTAAAAGACATGAAATCAATGATTGAGAATAATCATAAGTCTATTAAACTAGGGGAAGAAAAATCTAGGTGGATAGTTCAACCATCTTTGCAAAAGCATTTTTTATATGCAGAGAGTACTTTAAACAAACATACTAAAGATTTAGATTTAGACATTCTATATATATATGATGCTTATGAGTATATTCATAGAAATGTTAAGAGTGAGTTAAACTCTAAACTATTAGGAAAATGTCAATATTCGCTAAAAAGAGAAAGTCATGAATTATGGGTTTAACAATAATGTAGAATTAAGAGTCTTATATTTAAGGCTCTTTTTTGTTAGGTAATCGCTGATGGATGCGAAGTTTTCACAAAATATAATGAAAATACTTTTATTCTCGTAGGAAATTAAAAAGATCTTTAGTTGTGAAATTGGATCATTTTAATGAATTACGTAATGTGAAAATTTCAAAATGATGCAACTAAGTATATAACATATCGCCTTGTTTATGTTAAGTAGAAAATATTAAAATTTCAGAAAAGCTCCTAAAGGAGGAGCTTGTATATATATTTATAGCTATAAAGAATATTTATCTGCCATTTATATTCATTGGTGAAAATGATATGCTGCCATCACCAATGATTATAATTTTATAATCATATTTCATAGGACGCATTACATATTTCATTGAATGCCCTTCAAACCTTATAGATTGTTGTATCCTTTTGTTGCCGTCGAATATAATCATAAAAACTTCATTAGGAGAAAGGTTCTGAACATTATACATAACATTTTGCATGATACTTAAATCCGATATGGTATAAAATCCTTCCGAAAAGTTTTGTGGGAGAGATGCAGCATTAGCAGTTGGTTTATTAATATTAAATGTGATTAGTAAAATAATAGAAAGTGCAAAAGTAAATTTTTTCATTATTTAACCACCTTTCATAATTTAAATTCGAATATTGAACCGCTCAAATTTTATTATTAGAATTTAGATAAAATATATAACAGAAATATGTTAGAAGATTAATATGAATACTAGGAATTAATGAATATAAAGTAAATGTAGCTGGTAATATTGATTAATAGTTATGCTATTGCAACAAATAGAATTACAATAAGTATTATTAGAGACTGAGAAAGTATAGATTGCTTAAAACTGAGTTTTAAATTTTTTGCGAAATACCAATAAGCTAAAAACATATAAATAAAAAAAGGAGAATTAGTTCCAAATAGATAGCCCCCCCTTAGAAATGTGTAGGGGATAGACTGGGGAGGTATTTTGTAAGATAATAAATTAATTACTATTCCTCTTATATTTTTCATATGCATGGCCATTGAAGGGATGAGAATTAATTTTATCGAAAAACCAGCTATGAAGTTTTGGGATAAAGAAATAGAGAGCAAATTCCTAAATAAAAGTAGAGATTACATAGATAGGGTTTTCGCACGGCATATCTCAAATTAAGTCTGACAATTTTATTGTCTAGATTTCATTATTGCTATGAACTAAAACTTATATTAAATTATTAAGGTATGCAGGCTTAGAAATTACCAATATTTCTGGGTTTGCTTTTTTATGTCTTAGATAACTATATGAAGCTAAATTTGCGAACAGTGAGTTCATTAACTGTGAGTATAAATTACGGGAAGACTGGTTCGTCTGAATCAGCTTAATATTTAGTAGGAGATTTATTATTTATAGTATTATGGAATTATGGAGCTGTTTTAAGTAAGTAATTTCATGAGCGGCTTAATGATTAACGAGATTAATCATTAATTAGTATAAACTTTGAATGAGTGAGTATACTAAAGTCAAGAATAATATGCAAAATAGAAATTTAGATATAAGTACATAAGATATTACAAAAGAAGATTTTAGGACTATATACCTTATATAATATAGATTAATGATGATAATGTTTAGTCATGTTAGTCTATATGTTATTTAGAAATAATATTTATATATCATTATGTGGCTTACTGATACAAATTTTTAACATGAGTTAAATCTAAAGAAGTGTAAGGAGAGATAATTATGACTAATAAACGTAAAGTCACTAAAAAGCAAATGGCATCATTAGGATTAAGAAAGACTGAAAATGGAGATTATGATTACATAAATCCAAATGATCCAAATTCAAAATATAAACCTGTAAGAAAAGAGCCAAATAAATAAGGCTCTTTTTTATTTTAATTAAATTTATTTAAATTCTATAAGCAGTATTGTCAGATTTCATAATAATAATACGAATTATATTATGAAAAGCAAAAAAACAACTGACAGAAGTTTTGCAGTACTCATTAAAACCAGGGTTTTAAATTTATTAAGAAGAGTAAACAAAAAATAGTTACTTTATGTAAAAGAAAATAACTATTGGGAGGGATTTTATAACTTGGAGAATAAACTAGTTGAAAAATTAGATGATTTAAACATTAGCGATACTGATTTGTTGCTATCTAAAGATATAAAGTTATCATTAGATGATATTACTATAAAGAGGATTGAAAAATTAGTTGGCAAAAAAGCTGGCTATTATAATTCAAATAATACGTTTAAAGAAAAGGTAAATTATATTTTAGGGGGGATTTATATGAAAAGAAAAATAGCTTTAGTACTATCTGTTGTAGCGCTTTTAAGTTTAGGTGGAGGAGTATATGCTCATGCAAAAACCACTCCTGTAGCATACGTTAGTGTGGATATTAATCCAAGTATTGAATTATCAGTAAATACATTTGATCAAGTTATTTCAGCAGAATCATATAATGAAGATGGTAAAAAAGTGTTGGAAGATACTAATTTAGTAAATAGCGATGTTGATGATGCAGTTAAGAATATTATTACAAATGCAGTTTCAGATGGATATATAAAGGAAGACGGTACATCGGCAGTTGAAATTACTACAGCTACGGATAAAGATAATGTGGCGACGAAGTTAGATGAATCTTTAAAACAAATTGCTGACAAATCATTAGAGGAAAATAATATAGAAGCAACAGTTGAAACTCAGAATGTTGCTCTTTCAAGAAGAGATGAAGCAAGAAAGTTAGGAATAACTCCAGGCAAACTAAACTTGATACAAAAACTACAGGAATTAGATCCAACTATAAATGTAGAAGATTATAAATCAAGTTCTGTAAAAGATATACAAAAGAAGACTAAAGAATTAAAGAAGATCAATAATAATGAAGAGACTACAGTTAAAGATGATGCAAATACTGGTGGAAACGTAGAAGGTGATACTAATCAAGATGCAGTTGCAGAAGAGAAAATAAGCAATTCTTCTTCTTCTAAATCAAATGGAAATGGAAGTATCAAGAAAGAAGAGAATAGTGATTCATCTAGTAAAAAAGAAGAAAATGCCACAGAAGTTGAAAAATCAAAAGATAATTCAGCTAAAACTCAAAAACAAAGTGATAACAGTAATTCAAACTCACAGAATGGTAATAAGGATAAAAATAAAAATAACTAAATAGTTTAAAATGAGTAGCTAATATAGAAAATAATAATAGCTACTCATTTTTGTATGTATGCGATAACAAATTTGAATTTATAACTCTATTAAATCAAGTGAAAGAGAAGAATAATAAATTTAATTTAAATATATATCAGCTAAATAGTATAAAAAATTATTATTGAAGAATCACTAGTAATAGCATTAATAGGATTTATCTATATATTTAATATATATTACATAGAACAGGAGAGAAAAGAAAATATAAGTATTTATCATTGATAATGTAAAAGTTAATATATTTTTTGAAATTTATTGTCAGATTTTATTTATGTATTACGAACTGTATAATATATAACGAAATTTTAGGGGAAGAAGGTGCGTTTTGATTTCGGATATTGAATTACTAAACCTTTTGGATACGAAACCGGAAATAGGCCTTAAGAAGCTGATGGATAACTATATGGCACTTATTTACACAATAATATTTAATAAACTTTCTGGAATGTATTCAAAAGAAGATATAGAAGAATGTGTAAGTGATGTGTTTTTTGAAGTATTTCATTATAAAAATAGAATTGATTTAGATAAGGGATCAATTAAAGCCTTTTTGGCAATTATAGCAAAAAGAAAAGCTATAGATATGTATAGAAAAAATAAAAATAATAATCATCTTCCAATAGATGATGTAGCCCAAGAATTACATAGTGTTGTAGATGATGCAGCACATTCGATTTTATTAAAAGAAAGCAATTCTGAGCTTATAAATGCTATAAAATCATTAGGAGAACCTGATAGCGAAATAATTATAAGAAAATATTACTTACATCAAAGCTCGAAAGACATTTCCAGTGATCTGGGTTTAAAAGTTAATACAATTGATAAAAAAGTCTCTAGATGTATGGAAAAATTAAAAAAATTATTGGGAGGTGGGAGATAAATTGGATGACAAATTATTTGAATTATTAGATGACTTAAACATTAGTGATACTGATTTATTATTGAATGAAAATATTAATCTATCTATGGACTTGTCTTCTAGAAAACGTATTGAAGAATCTGTAAAGAAAAAAACGGGATACTTAAGCAAGAAAGATACATTTAACAATAATATGAAAAATATTTTAGGGGGAACTTATATGAAGAGAAAAATAGCTTTAGCTGCATCAATTGCAGTAGCATTTAGTTTAGGAGGAGGAGTATATGCTTATGCTAAAACTCCGGTAGCATATGTCAGTCTGGATATTAATCCAAGTGTTGAATTAGGAGTAAACGCTTTTGATACAGTGGTATCTGCAGAAGCGTATAATAAAGATGGTGAAAAAGTTCTAGAAGGAACTAATCTGGTAAACACTAAAGTTGACAATGCAGTCAGTACAGTAATAACAAATGCCATATCAGATGGTTACATAAAGGAAGATAGTACAAATGTAACAACCTCTGCGGCAGTTGAAATTACAGTATCTACAGATAAGGATGGCTTAGCAGATAAATTAAATGAATCCTTAAAAGAAACTGCAGATGAAACATTAAAAGATAATGATTTAGAAGCAGAAGTCGAAACTGATAAAGTAGCGCTTGCAAGAAGAGATGAAGCAAGGCAACTTGGAATAACTCCAGGAAAATTAAATCTTATACAAAAGCTTCAAGCACTAGATCCAAGTATTAAGGTAGAGGATTATAAATTGATTTCGGTTAAGGAAATTCAAAAGAAAGCTAAAGAATTGAGAAAAATGACTAGAACTGATAATGATGCTGTTGATGTAGATAATTCTGTAGATACTAATACGAATGCTACAGATAGTAATACTAATACTGAAACAGATACTAACACAAGCAATAGCAATCAGGATGCTGATGTAACGTCTGAATCTACAGAAGATATTACATTTACACAATCATCAATAGGAGAACAAAAAACTAAAGAAGCTAAGACAGAAAAAAGTAATGACTCATGGAATGAGAAAAGTAATAATGGCAATTTGAAAAAAGAAGAAAATAGCAATGCAGGTATTAAGCAAGAAGAAAATGAAGATAAGAAATATGAAAAGTCTTCAAATGGATCTGAAAAAAGGGATGCTGAAACTCATGGAAATAGTAACTCATCAAAGTCAGAGAAAAGTAATAATGGCAATTCAGATTCCAAAGGCAAAGGAAATGATAAAAATAAATAGGCAGTAATTTAAACTGATACATTTTTTATAGAGATGGGATAATTTTAATACGTAAATTATCCTGTCTCTATAAACATTTTAAGAACTTTAAAATTCTAGAAAAATATTTTTCATAAATTTAATAACCTGAGTTCTAAATCTGTATAGGGGTATCATATATTTATTTAGTATTAACGGATACAATTGCAAGATAAATTTAAACTTATTTTGTGATTGTATTTGTTATTTCAACGTATTGAAAAATAAAAGGGAATTCAATTTTGAGTAGTAGGGGGATGAAAAATATATTTCCTTTGAAAGATGGACTTAATACGAGGATGTTTTATAAGTTATATATAAGCAAGCGTGTTTAATGTACTCATAGGAATAATTTGTTGTACAGTGTGAAGAGGATTGAATATATAAGGTTAAGGAGTAATTATTAAAGGGGAGAGTTTATATGGGAAAAAAATATGTAATGTTTGTTGATGAAAGGGGAATTAGAAGTTTAGATAAAAGCGGAAATTTCTCAATGGTAGGATTGATTTTTGAATATAATTACTGTATTGATTTAAAAAACAGTGAATGTGAATTAAAAAGAAAATTAAATGAATATAAGAAAGAAAGTTTTATGGAGAGTGATTCTAATATACCAATAGATAGCATAATATTGGAAGATAAAGTATACAGGAATTTTGACAAAGCCAGAATGAATGAGTTCGTAAGCAAACTACCAACATTAATTAGCAAATTAAGATTCAAAATAATTTCAAGCTCAATAAAACAGAATTTAAGTGAAACAGAGGATTCATATTCAATAGTGACAAAAAGACTTTTAAAGAAGTTCTATTCGTTTATTACTAAGAATGATGGAGAATCAGGCGGGATAGTCATTGAAGCAAAAGTAGGAAATAGAAATTGTAGTATAATGCAAAATTTCTTTGATATATATAACAATAGAAATATTAATTTAAGTACACAAGATAACGTTCAGAATAAAATTAATACGTTTATTGTATCTGACAAGAATAATAAAATTTATGGTTCCGGAATAGAGATATTAAATATAATAACTAATGTATTTTTTAGAGTTTTAAATGGAAATAGAGAAATTAATGAGGAATTAATATCATACATAGAGTATGGTAACAGGGACAAGATATTTAGTGAGCTTAAACATAAGGTATACAACGATTTAGAAATAGGAATATCACGGACTCAATTACAAGCCATTTCGCACAACTATATTGAAGGTTTTAATAAAGAATTAAAATTACTAAAAGAGCAATTAAAACTTAAGGATAATAGAATAAAAGAAAAGGAAAAAGAAATTAGTGAACTTACCAGTGAGATTAAATTGTTATCTAAACAGTTAGAGAGAGTTTTAGTGAACAGAAAAATGATAATATAGTATCACGAATTTTCTTATATGTAGATATTGAATTTTGTTTGACAAAGCGATTACAATTTCAAAGAATTATTTATTCGCAATTATATAGTTATATGATAAGGTAGTATATTAGAATTTATAATAGAAACTTATTATATTAAATTAGGAAAGTTAAAATGCCTGAAAGAATCTTAAATGAAGCTTTTAGGCATTTTGTTTTGTAAGAAGAATGAAGCAAAACATTAGAATTTTATAGATTTCCTCAATAAGTATTTTAAATTTCTATAAATAAGGGAAGCATATAAAAAATAAGTTTTTTAGTAAAGAGGAATTTATGAATAAATTATCTTATGAAAATGAAGTAGAAGATTATTCTGAAAAATTTAAAGATTTCAAGATGAAATCTATCCAAGACAATGTGAATCTTGGTATAACGCTTTATGTACCTAAGGGGGAAATAAAGGGGATATTCCAAATCAGCCATGGTATGATGGAGCATAGAAAACGCTATATACGATTTATGGATTATTTAGGCTCAAATGGTTATGTTTCCATAGTACATGATCATATAGGGCATGGAGAAAGTGTTATCAAAAAAGATGATTATGGTTATTTTTATGATAATGGAGCTACCAATCTTATAGAAGATTTACATCAGATAACACTATATATGAAGAAAAGATACAGGGAATATCCTTATTTTTTATTTGGATTTAGTATGGGATCACTAATTGCAAGAGCATATTTAAAAAAATATGATTATGAGCTAGATGGTCTTATACTATGCGGTTCACCAGTAAAGAATAAAGTCATCCCGTATATTAAAAAATTATGTAAAATTATAGAGAAGATAAAGGGAGATCATTATAGGTCGATTTTTATACATAAAATACTTCGAGGAATAGGTGATAATGTTATAACGACCTCAGAAATAGAAAGAGATAAGTTTATGAATGATGAAGGCTGTGGATTTATTTTCACAATAAATGGATTTGAGAATTTATGTAACCTAATAAAAATTGACTATAGCAAAAAAGACTGGGCAAAAAGAAACTTAAATCTCCCAATTCTATCTATTGCGGGGGAAGAGGATATAGTTACTATAAGTAAAAAAAGATTTAATGAATTAACAAGGTTTATGAAAAGAATAGGATATGAGAAAGTTTTTACTAAAATATATTCAGATAAATATCATGATCTTTTACATGAAGTAAATAAATTGCAGGTATATAAGGATATTTTAAATTGGATGAATAGAGTTAATGGTGAAAAGAAAACTTGATTTTATCAAGCAGGATATTTCAATAGGTAGATTTATTGCAATGATAAATCTACATTTATTATACTAAGCCAAGAACCCAGTTAAAATAAAAGTTTAGAAACTCAATTGTAGTATATATAATTGCAAAGTAGTATTATTTGGGTTTATAATGCTGTTAAAGGATGTGTTAAATATGAAAAAAATAGTTTTTGGCGGAGGCTGCTTCTGGGGTGTAGAAAAATTTTTTTCTATGATACCAGGAGTATTAGAAACAGAAGTAGGATATGCAAATGGAAAAACAGAAAATCCAACATATGAAGAAGTTTGCAAAAATGATACAGACTTCGTTGAGGTATGCTACATAACATACGATGAAAAAATGGTTTCACTTGATGAATTATTAGATAAGTTTTGGAGTATCATTGATCCTACGACATTAAATAAACAAGCTGGAGATGTTGGTACTCAATATAGAAGTGGAATTTATTATATTGATGAATCTGATGCTGATACAATTAATAGAAGTAAGGAAAAGATTCAAGAAAAATGTGATGTTCAAGTTGTAACTGAGGTAAAACCGCTAAAGAAATATTACACAGCAGAAGAATATCACCAAGATTATTTAGAAAAAAATCCTACTGGTTATTGCCATATTAAATTTAACTAATATTAAATATTGATGAGTTAGCGTATTTATACTGGTAACTTATTAAAAACTATCTTAAGAATAGAAAACTATTTTAAGATAGTTTTTTTGTTTTTGGGGAAAACTCACTTGGAGATTTTTTAAACAGGTTTTTAAATGAACGTAGAAAACATGTATAATCATTAAATCCACATAGTAAATAAACTTTCGTAATTTGCTCACCACTGCTTATAAGGTCCTTTGCCATTAGTAATCTCTTTTGATTTACATAGTTGTGAAGAGTATATCCAGTTTCTTTTTTAAACTTATGCATAAGATAATATTTGCTAATATAGAACCTTTGAGATAAAGTCTCCGTAGAAAGATTTTCAGATAAATTATTATTTATATATTTCAGGATTTTTTCAATTTGCTTATCATATTTGAGAGATGCTTCATCATTTATATACATGTTGTTAAGATGCACTCTATTTAAGTATACAAGCAATTGAATAAATAATGAATTACTTAAAAGTTTACTACCGAAATCTTGTGAGTTAAAGGAAGTCATTAGTGAATCTATTATAAACTTAATGTTATCTTGTAATTTGCTATTAAGTCTAATAAGATTGAAACTTTTTTCATTCGCCAGTCTAAAACAAGTAGATAAATCACAATTTTCATAGTTGTGGTTTTCTATAAAATCAGAATTCGCCCAGATAATAATTCTTTCATAAATTTCAGAAGAATCAATAATAGGTTTATGAACATCATGATTATTTACAAGTAGAATATCCCATGGTTTTAAGTTGTATGCTTTTCCTTCAATTAAATAAGTAACTTTTCCAGATAAAAAAATTATTATTTTATTAAAGTCGTGATAATGGAATTCAAATTCTTGATTTTTTTTATCTTTTAAATGAAATAATTGAAAATCATTGTTTAAGTAGCCTGATTTATTACTATTTTTATTCATAGTTGAAAACTCCCTTGAAATAACTTTAATTGTAATTGTATTAATTAAAAATATCAGATATAAATATATATTCAATTAACTCTAAGCTGTGTATATATAAATTTTAGTTTTATAGATAAACAATATACAACCTAGATTTATGCAATTATCACCGAAAGTAGAAACATTGTTATTTCACATGCAACATATATATTAAAATCATAAAGCACTTTTTGCAGTATATCAAGCAATATATGCACTATTTAATGCGAAAATGTTGTATATAATGAAAATATAAGAAGTTAAGTAATTCTTGGAGGAATAAAAATGAAGTTATACAATTTATTAAAAGATTTAGATTACGAAATAATTAGCGGAAGTGTTGATATAGATGCTAGTAGCGTTAGTTATGATTCTAGAAAAGTAAAAGGGGATTCGGTGTTTATCTGCATACAGGGGGCTAATGCAGATGGTCACGACTATATAAACGAAGCAATAAAAAGTGGCGCTTTAGCAATAGTGATACAGGAAGAAATTAAAATAAATAATGAAAATATAACTGTAGTAAAAGTTAGAAATACTAAGTTAGCTTTAGCAAGTATAGCTAACTTATTTTATAATGAACCTTCTAAAGAAATTAATTTAGTTGGAGTAACAGGTACCAACGGAAAGACTACCGTTATACATTATATAAAAGATATATTAGAGGCGTATAAAAAAAGAACAGCTGTAATAGGAACTTTGGGATATGAATTTAACAAAGAAAAGGCAAGCATACAAAAGGTTAATCCTACAACACCTGAGTCATTAGAATTACAAGGAGTATTTAGGGAGTTTATTGATAAAGGTGCTGAAAATATTGTAATGGAAGTTACTTCATCTGCATTAGCAAAACAGAGAGTTGAGTATTGTGATTTTAATGTTGGAGTATTTACAAATCTATCTCAAGATCATCTTGAAGAACATGGAACGATGGAAAATTATAAGAATGAAAAGATAAAATTGTTTAAGAAATGTGAGCTAGGCGTTATAAATCTAGATGATGGAATAGCAGAAGAAATTATAGAAAAGGCTAGTTGCAAGATTTTAACTTATGGAATAAATAAAGAGGCTGATATTAGAGCAACTGAGATTAGATATAGAAATGATTGCATAATATTCAAAATCAAATTTAGGGACATAAAATGGCGCTGGTGGTGTATTACAGATGCAAAAGTAAACATTCCTGGGAAAATAACTGTATATAATGTTTTGGCTGCTATAGGAGCTTGTATAGGTCTTGGTATGGATATGGGTGATATTATAAGCTGTTTATCTAATCTAAAGAATGTTCCAGGAAGACTAGAAATGGTGAAAAATAATTCTAATAAAAATGTAATAATTGATTATGCACACACTCCTGATGCATTAGAAAGACTATTAATGATGGCGAGAGAGACTACTAAAGGCAAACTTATTACTGTATTTGGCTGTGGTGGAGATAGAGATAAGAGTAAGAGAAAAGTAATGGGAATGGCGGCAGGAATTTTATCAGATTATTGCATAATAACCTCAGATAATCCAAGAACGGAAGATCCAATAAAAATAATTGAAGATATTGAAGAAGGAATGGAAGTTATAAATTCAACTTATGAGAAAATTGTTGATAGAAAGAAAGCTATTGAGAAAGGGCTAAAACTTTTAAAAGAGGATGATTTATTAATAATAGCAGGGAAAGGGCATGAAGACTATCAAATAATAGGTAAGGATAAAATATACTTTGATGATAGGGAAATTGTCAGGAAAGCTCTGGGATAGTGCGAGGATCTATAACTTAAGTATCAAAATATTAGGGGGCGAGAAAATTGAAATTTTTAAAGAACTATAAATCATCATTTATTCTAGTGTTATCGATATTATTAGGCGGGGCAATAGGAATTATAATGGGAGATAAAGCTAAAATATTTGCACCACTAGGAAATTTGTTTTTAAACTTAATATTTACGATGTTAGTTCCTATAGTATTCTTTAGTATTGCTTCTGCGATAGCTAATATGGATAAATCCAAAAAGATCGGAAGAATATTTATAATAACTTTAATTACATTTGGAATTACTGCAATTATTTCAGGCATAATAGGAGTAATTAGTTTTAAAATGTTTAATCCAGCAGTTGGATTGGATCCATCAATGTTTAATAATCTAATGACCACTAATAGTATAGATACACCTAAAAGTGTAGGAGTTTTAGAAAAGATCGTTTCGAGTATAAGCGTAGGTGATTTTTCTGAACTTTTATCCAGAAATAATTTGTTAGCACTAATATTATTTTCTATATTAATAGGTTTTGGAACTATGTTGTCTAAGGAACAAGGCAAGGCTTTTGCGTCATTTTTAAGCAGTGGAGCTACAGTGACAATGAAAGTTGTAAATATAATTATGTATTATGCACCAATTGGACTTGGAGCTTATTTTGCAAATGTAATTGGACAACTAGGCGGACAAATATTAAGTGGGTATGCAAAAATATTTATACTATACTTGGTTGTCTCCATAATATACTTCTTTGTATTCTTCAGTATATATGCTTATATAGCAAGTAGAAAAGAGGGCGTGAAATTATTTTGGACAAATGCAGCAGAACCTTCAATAACTGCATTAGCAACATGCTCTAGTGCTGCGTGCATACCAGTAAATATAAAAGCAGCTAAAAATATGGGGGTATCAGATACCTTGGCTAATATAATAATGCCTCTAGGAGTTAACATTCATAAGGATGGTTCAGTAATTGGAGGAATATATAAAATAATGTTCTTGTTTGCTATATTTGGCCGAGACATAAATACTATTAGTTCATTACTTCCTATATTAGGAGCAGGGCTTCTTATTGGTGCAGTAGTTGGAGCAGTGCCAGGAGGTGGGGCGATTGGTGAAATGCTTATCTTAAGCATATTTGGATTTCCACAGGAAGCATTAGCCATAATGCTTGTAATAGCAACAATAATTGATGCGCCAGCTACATTATTAAATTCATCAGGAAATACTGTCTGTACAATGATAATATCAAAATTTATAGACAAAAAATAGGACTAAAAAATTTGCTAAGAATTAAATTAGAAGCTGGATAGCATATTCTTTACAAGGATTTTGTAAACAAAAATTTTGGTGGATAATAAACAATTTACATTCATATACGTTCTAAAAAGTCTATTTTATAGAAATTTAATTTAAACTATTAGCTATTATAAACTATATAATTTTAATAAAGAGCTTCAACCGTATTTTGGTTGAAGTTTTTTGAAATAATTTTTAATTAAGGAATATGAAAGAAAATAATAAGTCCAAAATGCTATGATTATTTTTCATCAGGTAAGGAAGTAGAGTGGGCTCATAGCTAGCTATTAGGGCAATCTGCTGACGCAGCATGGTGGAAAATAGGTGTGGCAGATGGATTTGTTATTTTTTGATTATGCCTAATGTAGTATAATCTATATAGTATCGAAATTAATGGAATTTATGGAGGAGTATGCAGAATGAAAAAAAGTTTTAACATAGATATATTTTTGGAAAAATATCCTCAGGCTAAAGAAATGATCTCTAAAAATAATATTAATATTGAAAATCTTAAGGAAATCTACGAAGACTACATAAATTATAAAACTTCTTATGAAAGCCAGGCTGCATTTATAGCAAACATTTTACGATCGCAGAGAATGGTGCATTCTGTTAAATCAAGAATTAAAGA